>CALNBV010000001.1 GCA_937874515.1 uncultured Paenibacillaceae bacterium
TCTCGAACTTAATCAATCGATTCATCTCTACCGCATATTCCATAGGCAATTCTTTGGTGAAAGGTTCAATGAAGCCCATAATAATCATCTGGGTTGCTTCTTCTTCATTGATGCCACGGCTCATGAGATAGAAGAGTTGCTCTTCACTTACCTTAGAAACCGTCGCTTCGTGTTCTAAGGTGACATTGTTATTGAGAATCTCATTATAAGGAATCGTATCTGATGTTGAGAGTTTATCCAGAATGATGGTGTCGCATTTCACGCTAGACTTGGAATTGTCAGCTTTGCGCCCAAAGCTGGAAAGCCCACGGTAGGTCACTTTCCCGCCCTGTTTACTAATACTCTTGGATACGATGGTAGAACTGCATTCTGGCGCAAGATGGACCATTTTCGCCCCTGCATCCTGATGCTGGCCTTTTCCGGCTACAGCAATAGAGATAACAACCCCTTTTGCTCGAGGTCCTTTCATAATAACCGCAGGGTATTTCATGGTTAACTTACTGCCGATGTTCCCATCGATCCATTCCATTGTCGCATCTGCTTCCGCAACGGCACGTTTTGTAACCAGGTTATATACGTTTGCGGACCAGTTCTGAATTGTAGAATAACGGCAACGGGCCCGTTCTTTAACGATAATTTCTACCACGGCACTATGGAGAGAGTCAGAACTATAAATAGGCGCTGTACAGCCCTCTACATAGTGAACGAAGCTATCTTCATCGGCAATAATGAGAGTACGCTCAAATTGCCCCATGTTTTCGGAGTTAATCCGGAAGTAGGCTTGCAAAGGAGTTTCACATTTTACCCCTTTTGGTACATAAATGAAGCTGCCCCCAGACCAAACTGCGCTATTTAACGCGGCAAATTTGTTATCTGTTGGAGGAATCACTGTACTGAAATATTGTTTCACAATCTCTGGATGTTCCCGTACTGCTGTATCCATATCACAGAAGATAACCCCAAGGTCTTCCAGGTCCTTCTGCATATTGTGGTATACAACTTCAGATTCATACTGGGCAGAAACCCCTGCCAGGAATTTTTGTTCCGCTTCGGGAATACCTAATTTATCAAAGGTATTCTTAATTTCTTCAGGAACTTCATTCCAGTCCTTTTGGGTTTTTTCTGCAGGCTTCACATAGTAGGTGATGCTGTCAAAATTAAGCTCTGTTAAATCCCCACCCCATTCAGGCATAGGGAAGCTTTGGAATATTTCAAGAGACTTCAATCGGAAATCCAGCATCCATTGTTCTTCGCCCTTAATACGGGAGATTTCTTCAACAATTTCCCGGGTTAATCCTTTTTTCGCCCGGAAAATGGATACATCTTCATCATGGAATCCATACTGGTATTCCGAAAGCTCCGGTGCTTTTTTGCTCACTAAAAACCCTCCTTTTTCAATGGGTTACTTGGTTTCTTCAGGTTCTGAAACCCCTTTTTGCATGGCTTTCCATGCCAGTGTTGCACATTTTATACGAGCTGGAAATTTACAAACCCCTGACAGGGCTTCAATATCCCCAAGATCTAATTCATCCAGTTCCTCTTCCACGTCTTCCCCTTTCATCATGCGGGAAAACAAATCTGCCATTTTAAGAGCTTCATCAACCTTTTGCCCTTTAATTGCTTCCGTCATCATCGATGCGGAAGCCATACTAATGGAACATCCTTCCCCTACAAAACGGGCATCCACTACGATTCCATCTTCAATTTTTAACTGTAGTTGAATCCGGTCACCACAAGTAGGGTTATTCATATTAATCGTTAAAGCATCGTCAAAGGTCCCACGATTGCGGGGATTTTGATAATGGTCCATAATCACGCGGCGGTATAAATCATCAAGAGAAGACATTTCCAAAATACTCCTTTGTTTTCAAAAGTCCCTGGACTAATGCGTCCACATCTTCTTCATTATTATAAATATAGAAACTGGCTCTTGCAGTTGCTGATACATTTAACCATCTCATTAAAGGTTGGGCACAATGATGGCCTGCCCGTACAGCAATCCCGAATGTATCTAATACAGTGGCCACATCATGGGGATGAACACCCTCAATATTAAAGGTTACTAAACCACTGCGCTCTTTTGGCCCATATATGGTCATCCCTTCAATGGCGTTCATTTGCTCCATGGCATAGTTCACAAGCTTTTGTTCGTGTGCCCGAATATTATCCATCCCAATGGATTCGATAAAATCAATGGCAGCACCTAATCCGATTGCACCGGCAATAACGGGAGTTCCCCCTTCAAACTTCCAGGGCAATTCTTTCCATGTAGAATCATATAATTCAACGAAATCAATCATTTCGCCACCGAATTCCATAGGATCCATTTTTTCTAACAGGTCCCGTTTTCCATACAGTACCCCTACCCCTGTAGGACCAGCCATTTTATGGCCAGAGAAGGCAAAGAAATCGCAATCCAAGTCCTGTACATCTACCTTAATATGTGGAGCCCCTTGCGCACCGTCAACAACCATGACACCGCCATAACGATGGACAATTGCCGCAACCTCTTTCACCGGGTTGATGGAACCTAAAACATTAGACACATATCCCATAGCAACCAACTTCGTATTCGGGGTAATGGTTTGTTCTGCTGCTTCCAGGCTAATGGTTCCATCAGCCTGTAAAGGGATGTATTTCAATGTAGCCCCTGTTGCTTTTGCTGCCTGTTGCCATGGAATCAGGTTACTGTGGTGTTCCACCTGGGTGATGACAATTTCATCCCCTGCTTTCAGGAACTTGCGGGCGTAACCATAGGCAACTGTATTTAATGAGGTTGTTGTCCCTCTGGTAAAAATCACTTCGGCTGTTTCTTTCGCGTTAATAAACTTTCTTACTTTTTCCCGTGCACCTTCGAATTCATCTGTTGCCAGGTTTCCCAGGGTATGAACACCCCGGTGAACATTGGAGTTGTGTTTTCGATAGTAATTTTCAATGGCTTCAATCACCTGAAGGGGTTTTTGTGAAGTCGCTGCACTATCAAGATAAACTAAAGAATGGCCGTTTACTTTTTCATCGAGGATCGGGAATAATTTTCTAATTTCTTTCACGTTCATATTGAAAGCTTCCCTTCAATTAAAGTATTCAGACGGGTTTTCATTTTCTCTCCAGGAAGAAGATCAATGACTGGTGATAGGAATCCATAAATCATCAAACGTTCCGCTTCTTTGCGAGAAATACCCCGGGACATTAAATAATATAATTGATTCTCATCTACAGGTCCTGCAGAAGCTGCATGGCCTGCCATTACATCATCTTCATCTATGAGTAAAATGGGATTTGCATCCCCACGAGCTTTTTCACTAATGATTAATAACTTTTCTGCTTGTTGGCCGTTGGATTTCTCGGCTCCTTTTTCAATCTTCGTAATCCCGTTGAAAATGGCTGTCGCTTCTCCAAACATAACGCCCTTGCTTAAAACATCACTATCTGTATGTGTCGCTTCATGGATGACATGGGAAACAAAGTTTTCCTTCTGCTTTTCATTCCCAATGGCCACAGAATACACTTTTGTATTAGAACCTTTCCCTTTCAAGAAGGTTTGGGTATTGGCTACTGTGTTCCCATGGTTCATATCTCCTAATGCCCACTGAATGCTAGCATCTTTTCCAGTAACCCCGGTACGGTATAAATAATCTGTAACCGTTGAGCCAAGGGAGCGAACAGAAGAAAACTTCACACGTGCTCCATCCTTTGCGAACACTTCCACCATTCCATTCATCACAGAGGATTGGCTTTTCGTTTCAATGACATTTTCTGCTACAACTACGGAGCTATTCACATCAGTGATCACAAGCATATGAGGAAGCATGCCAAGGGAATCTCCCTCTAACCATTGAAACACGTGAATAGGTTCACTTACTTCTACATTTTTGGGAACATATATAAATGCCCCACCGCTCCATAATGCTTGATGGAGGGATGTGAGTTTATGATCCGTAACCCCACTTTTGAAAAGGTGGCCTTGCACTAATTCTTCCTGTTCTTTCACAGCCTGGCTAAGGGATGATAAAATTACTCCCTTATCCTTCAATTGATCATTCAATTGTGAGAAGATCACTGTTCCGTTCTTTTGCACAATAACCCCTGCAGACCCATCTTCCACGAGGTTTTTAATTTCTTCAGGCAATAAATCATAGGAATCGATCGCCTTTTCTTCTTTAACGGGCGTAAAATCATCAATATTCCATTTATCAATTTTCGTTTTATCTAATTTAGGCAAAGGTTGTTCACTATACCGATTCAAGCCTTCCTCCCGAAGGCGGCGTAGCCACGCGGGTTCCTGCTGGGAATCGGCAATGCCTGTTACGATTTTTCCATCAAACGGCACAGCTTTTACAGTCATTTATACCCCCCCTATCCTACGCTTCTGCAGCTACTGTTTCGTCCTGAATGCCGAGCTCTTCTTTAATCCAATCGTAGCCTTTTTCTTCTAGCTTCTCAGCTAACTCTTGGCCGCCAGATTTAACGATTCGCCCTTGCATCATGACATGGACATAATCAGGTTTAATGTAATTTAACAAGCGTTGATAGTGGGTAATCATGAGAATCCCCATATCCGGACTACGTAATTCATTAACACCCTTTGATACAATCTTCAATGCATCAATATCTAAACCAGAATCAATTTCATCAAGAATGGCAATCCGGGGTTTGAGCAACATCATTTGCAGGATTTCATTCCGCTTTTTCTCTCCTCCAGAGAATCCCTCATTCACATAACGATGGGTAAAAGACTCATCCATTTCTAGGAAATTCATCTTTTTATCCATTTCACGGACGAATTTCATAATGGAAATCTCTTTTCCTTCTCCACGGCGAGCATTCATTGCACTGCGCATAAAATCAGCATTGGTTACCCCGCTAATTTCACTGGGGTATTGCATTGCTAAAAACATGCCTTTTCTTGCCCGTTCATCTACAGGCATTTCTAAAAGGTTTTCACCATCTAAGGTTACCGATCCTTCCGTTACTGTATATTTAGGGTGGCCCATCAAAGTGGAAGAAAGGGTTGATTTCCCGGTACCATTAGGTCCCATAATGGCATGAACTTCGCCGCCCTTTATTTCTAAATTAACCCCTTTTAAAATTTCTTTTCCTTCGATATTCGCACGCAGGTTTTCTATTTTCAAATAGGGTGCGTTTGACATATAAACATACCTCCCGTTTCTAAATAATTAACCTATCATTATAGCCTTCATTCGCAAAAATTCGCGAATTCTTTGCCTTTTTCACCTTTTTACTTTATAGTATAACATAGCTGCTTAATAAAGAAATAACTATATACATATTTTTTATACTAAATTGTTTAGAAAGTCAACATCTTATGTTTTGATACTGCTACAAAAATGGAATATCACCAATTTATATAATTCGAAAAGGATGAGGAAAACCTCATCCTTTCTTTGAGTAACCTGATTAATTTTCCGATTCCGCCTTGGATTTTTTTCCCTGTTTCTTCGCACGGGAACTAATAAATTCAACCTTTTTGGCAAATTGGAGCAAGTCCCCTTCAGAAACTCCCCGAATGGTCACATAAATGGATTCACCATTTTGATTGACCTGAATCGAAATACTATTCCGTTGATAATGAATCCGCTGAATTTCATCTGCATTAATATTCACAAAAGGAAATCCCTGGGATTTGAATCCAATAAAAATAGTCTTGCTATAAACAATAACATCTAAATCAGCTCGATGATGATGCTCCCCATAATCCACTTCCTTCGCTTTCCCTTTCCAAATGGGTACATCGTAATAATTGGCACCAATGGCTGCGATATTCTTTCTTTCTTTCTTTCGAAAAAGAGCAAAGAAAGCCAAACCAAGGAGAAAAAAGGAAATAATTCCGGCCGTACTAATATAAGCAAGAAATTCGTTCATAATATCGTGTCCTCATTTCAGTAATATCCCTAGTAATAGTAGCATTTTTTTTATGCCTGATACAGTTAGACACAATTTTTTCGGATTTTTTTCAACGTTCCTTTTTAAGCACTAGCCATCCCTTTAGCTTCAATGAACTTCCATAAACTAAAATTCTTCTTATTAAAATTAAAAAGTGGCTTATTGCACGTTATTTTTTTAAAAGAAATAGGAACAGGCATGCCATATTGCATTAAAAGAACCTTTATATCCTCATACTCTTCCTTAGATGCCATTTCAATTCTTGTACCACTGCCTGCTTCGCGAATTTCTCCGCCTACATAAATAACACCATCATACATGGAATCGCCAATGGCTCTGCCTGTATTTCCACAAATAATTATCCGACCATTCTGCATCATAAAGGCAGCCATATCACCAGCACTACCACCAATGATTAAGTCTCCACCTTTCATGCCAATTCCTGAACGGGGACCTACATCACCTTTTACCACTAGACGGCCTCCACCCATAGAAGGGGCACATGATGCTGAAGCATTTCCATTTAGAACTACTTCACCATTTTGAAGATGATCGCCTACAACCCAATCAGCATTCCCTTCAATCACTCGCTTTAGAACTCCCATAGATAAAAACCCCTCCTCTTCTTAATACATCTGCCAAAAGTATGTTTTTAAATAAACTCGGTGTCATTTAATTTAACAACTTATAATTTACTTTCAAGGGCATTCTCTCACATTGAAATAAAGAAAAGTTCCATTATGTAATATAAACTAACATCGTTTTAAAAAACGAGGTGCTATGAATCAAATTCCTTACAGCACAAACAGTATTATATTTAATCAACAATATAATTCGAACCCCATATAGCTACAATTCTATTGAATTTTTGAACCTTCATTCCCCCATTTTAAAACTTTGATGTCAAGAAACCTTACAACATTCGTTACAATTATTTGATTTTTATCAATAATTGAGATAGCAAGATGATACTACGTGAAACAAAATGACATTAAGTAAATTAGGGGGAGTGTAAAAATGAGTTCAGTATTAAAAAAGTTGCCCTTTGGGGTGAAATTAGGGGTTTTATTAAGCACACTGTTGCTTCTTCCCCTAACAGCATTTGCTGCGGAAGGCGGCGCAACAATTGATACCGGGGATACAGCCTGGGTGCTAGCTTCAGCTGTTCTGGTATTATTAATGACTGTTCCTGGATTGGCTCTCTTTTATGGTGGATTGATGGGTAAAAGAAACGTTCTATCCACTACCATGCATAGCTTATCCAGTATCTTAATTGTAACTGTTGTCTGGGTTCTGTGGGGTTACACACTTGCATTCGGTACAGACGTTGCCGGAATAATCGGTGGTTTAGATTTTCTCGGATTTAATGGTGTAGGCATGGATGCTACTACTTTAACTGTACCTCATATCATCTTCGCAATGTTCCAGATTATGTTTGCCGCATTAACTGTTGCTTTGATCTCTGGTGGTATTGCAGGGCGAGTTAATTTTGGAGCATGGGTACCATTTACAATCCTTTGGACCACATTCATTTATGCCCCTTTTGCCCACTGGGTTTGGGGCGGTGGTTGGTTAGCTCAAATGGGCGAACTTGATTTTGCCGGTGGGACTGTTGTTCATATTCTTTCAGGTGTAAGTGCATTAGTTGCAGCTCTCGTCATAGGTCCTCGTCTTGGTTATCCTAAAAAATCATTGCCACCACATAACGTTGTTTATTTCCTTGCTGGTGCAGCATTGCTTTGGATTGGCTGGATGGGCTTTAATGCGGGAAGCGCCCTTTCCGCTGGGGCACTTGCCGCTCAAGCTTTTGCTACAACACAGGCTGCAGCCGCTGCTGCTGGTTTTACCTGGTTTGTTCTTGAATGGATTCTTCGCAAAAAACCAACCATTGTTGGTGCAGCTACTGGTTTAATTGCAGGTTTAGTTGGGATTACCCCGGCCGCTGGATTCGTAACTGTTCCTGCAGCCCTTGTTATCGGTTTTGGTGCAGCCCTAATCTGTTACTTTGGCGTAAACTTTATGAAGGCAAAATTGAAATACGATGATACCCTCGATGTATTTGGTGTTCACGGCCTTGGTGGGATTTGGGGTGCAATTGCAACAGGTATTTTTGCAACAACATCCATAAACCCAGCTGGTAAAGACGGCTTGTTATACGGAAACCCAGAACAGCTTGTAACCCAATTAATTGGTGTAGGAACAGCCATTGCTTTTGCAGCCATTGGTACTTTCGTAATCTTAAAAGCAATTAGCCTCTTTACATCTCTAAGAGTAAGCAAAGAAGAAGAAATCAACGGACTTGACTTTAGCCAACATGGTGAGCTTGCTTACAATACTTTTGAACCAACCACTAGTGATTTAAGTGCAGCTTCCCTTGAAGAAGAAGCCCATTTGGCCATAACTGGGAAACCAAGTACGAAAGAGGTGGTTAATCCGTGAAAATGCTAACCATTATCGTTAGAGCTGAAAAGTTAGGAAGTGTGGTATCAGCCATACGTAGCGCTGGAATCCAGGGTATGACAGTAAGTGATGTTCGTGGACACGGTAAACAAAAAGGCGAAACTCATCAATATAGAGGTATGGAATACCATATGGACTTTATTTTAAAAAGCAAAGTTGAGATTGTGGTAAATGATGAACAAGTAGAGCCTATTCTTTCTAAAATTAGTGAAGTCGCTAAAACTGGTACACCTGGGGATGGGAAAATCTTCATTACTGAAGTAGTAGATGCCATCCGAATCCGCACTGGAGAACGGGGAAGTAGCGCCATATAGAAAACGTAGTTGAACTTATAAAATCTTATTAGCCGGGAAAGGGGGATCTATGTCGGATGTAATCAGTAAATCTATTCGTCTCCTCCACGCTCTTAAACCAAGTGAGCAAGAACAAGAATGGGGGGCGACAGAATTAAGCAAAAGGCTAGATATGCCGGTACAAACGGTACATCGCCTCCTTTCCACCCTGGCAAAACACGGGATTGTCTACAAAAATAAAGAAACGCGCAAATTTAGGTTAGGGCTAACATTAATGCATCTTGGTTTTATGGTATGGGAAAATCTATCCGTACGTAATATTGCCAGACCAATTATGGAGCAACTAACTGTACGAACGAGAGAAAGTTGTTATCTCACTGTAAGAGAAGGGAATGAAGGCATCTTCGTCGATTCGGTAGATTCTCCCCAGTTATTGCGAATTGCCGAACCGGTGGGGATGCGCCTTCCCCTATATAAGGGAGCTTCAAAAAAAGTTATTCTCGCTCACTTGCCAACGAAAAAACAACTTTCTATTTTAAATGAACTTAATTCACCTATTGAACCATTGCAACCCGAACTAGAAAAAATAAAAAAAAATGGCTATGCAATAAGTTTTGGAGAAACAACCGAAGGAACAGCAAGTGTTGCCGCTCCCATCTTCAACTGGGATAACCAGCCCATCGGATCTATAAGTATAGCTGGTCCTGAAATTCGTTTTAAAAATGAAATAATGGATTATTTTATATTTGAAGTGAAAAATGCTGCCCTAGAAATTTCCGAAGAACTAGGCTGGTAAAGAAAACTTGGCTGGCGCCAAGCCTTTAGGCGCCGGCCTTAGTTGCTCTTATGTCGATAAGACAAAATTTACAAATTTTTATCGACTAAAGAAAAAGACATGGAATATAAATTCCATGCTTTTTTTTATTATTAAACCAAGTAAATTTATCGGTAAAATTATGTATATTTTTCTTCCAATATAAAGTATAATATTAATAATTAAATCATTAATTTTGTCGGGGTGATTTAGAATGGAATTTTATTGTGCTCCCTGTCAAAAAGTAACGGAATCATTTGATAATCTTTGCCCCAGGGCTTTTCATTGGTTTAGCAGAGCAAATGGGGAAAAGATTTGGCGTATTCGTAAATTAAATGAATATGCATACCAATATCTCACCGATGGGGAATATTTCAAATTAAGCAATGAATCCTCTTTGATCCTTTCAGATGTTAGAAGCTGGGACGGTTTCGACAGTAACACACTTACAGGCATTGATAGCAGCGGAAAACGTTCCTCCATTTTCAATTAAAGAAGACAAAAAGAAAAAGGGACTCTTCATAAAAGAGTCCCTTTTTGTTGAATATTTTTTAATGGGTTCTTTTTGTCTGTGCTTCCAATCGTTTTAAACGTCTGCTTAATTTTTTCAATCGATGTTTAAGCGTAGATTCCCAATCCCGATCCTCTAACTGTTTAGCTACAGCTAGAAGATCCAGGGCATTATCTATTTGTGAATGTAATACCGCAGATATATTACCATTATCAATGGAAATACAATTTTCAAAGACTTGTTTCATGGTTTCATTGGAAACAAAATCTCGAAAATCTACTTCCGGGGCAAAATCCTCATGGGCATACTCAGAAAGCAATTCATATTCCTCGGAAATATCTGAATGAACATCGATGCGATTGCACACTGGACAGTAAAGAATAGGAACATTGTGAATTTGGGTTTTATAATGGCGCAAACTTCCAAGCGCCCCAATCATACTGGCACCGCAACAAAAACTCACCAGGCTTCCCCCTCTCTACGACCTTTATCTTTTATATTCTATTTTATCGGTACGCCTCCCTTTTTCCTATCTATAAAATATGGATATCTTACCTTTAGATGCCTAGCTTTTTTGCAATAATGATTTTCATCATTTCATTGCTTCCTGCGTAAATCGCCATTACAGGGATATCTCGAAAGCGGCGCGCAATTGGATATTCCTCCATATACCCGTATCCTCCATGTAAATGCATACATTTCATAGCAATGTTCTTGGCCTGATCCGTAATCCACCATTTTGCCATAGATACCTGATTGGTTACATCTTCCTTGTTCATAAATTTACGGATAATTTCTTGTAAAAAAGTACGTCCTAATTCTATTTCTGTAGCCATTTCCGCTAATGCAAAACGAATGGATTGATAGGAATTTAGGGACTGGCCAAAGGTTCTTCTAGTTTTCACATACTCCGTTGTCATTTTCCACATTTCTTCTCCGGCCACCTGTGCACTAATAGCAACCACTAACCGTTCTTGTTGCAACTTTTCCATCATTTGATGAAAGCCCTTTCCTTCTGCACCAAGAAGATTGGCCACAGGAACTTTGGCATCCTGAAAAAAAAGCTCAGCAGTATCCTGGCAATGAAGGCCTACTTTATTTAATTTTCGACCTCTCGTAAAACCCGGGGTATCTTTATCTATAAGTAGAAGGCTGATTCCCCTATATGAGGGGACTGCTTGGGGATCGGTTTTACAGGCAACAACGATTAAATCCCCATGTATTCCATTGGTTATAAAGGTTTTCTGGCCATTTACAGTATAATAATCTCCCTCTCGTATGGCCGTAGTTTGAATTCCCGCTAAATCTGAACCTGCACCTGGCTCTGTCATCGCCACAGCAGTAATTATTTCGCCACTTACACATCGGGGCAGATATTTTTTCTTTTGTTCTTCAGTACCGAAAGATGTAAGATATGGAACCACAATATCATTGTGCAGACTGATGCCAATCATCCCTGATCCCACTTTTTCTAATTCCTCAATTAAAATCACGGAAAAACTGAAATCTACACCTGCACCCCCGTATTTCTCCTCTACTTGAGGGCATAAAAACCCTTGCTCCCCCATCTTCTTCCAAAAATCCCGGGGAACCATTCTCTTTTCTTCCCACTCATCGTAAAAGGGCTTTGCTTCCTTTTCTAAAAATCTGCGGACTGCTTCACGAAAAATCCGCCGTTCCTGTTCCATATCCCCTCCTCCTTTTCATACCCTTCCTTTTATTTATTCTTTATGGGGATTAAAGGAACTTTATGTTATGGAAAAGGCCTTAAACGTGTAAAAAACCTGCATCCAAATGGATGCAGGTTTAAATGGTTTAAATTAAATATTAGAGGTTAGGTTGGCCTGGTTTCCAGTTGATTCCGCAAAGGCCACCAGATTGAAGAGCTTGAAGTACACGAAGAGTTTCTTCAACGTTACGTCCAATATTAGTGTTGTGGTTAACAGAGTATTGGAGAACCCCATCTGGATCAACGATGAACAATCCACGAAGAGCAATTCCTTTATCTTCGATAAGTACGCCATAGTCTCTAGAAACTTGGTGATTGTTATCAGAAGCGATTTGAATGTTTAATTGGCCAAGGCCATTGTTGATCCAAGCTTTGTGAGAATGAACGCTATCAGTGCTTACTGCAAGTACTTCAGCGTTTAATTCGTTGAATTGTGCAGCTGCATCACTGAAAGCAGTGATTTCAGTTGGGCAAATGAAGGTGAAATCAAGTGGGTAGAAGAACATTACTAACCATTTGCCTTTGTAACCTTCTAAAGATACTTTACCAAATGCTTCACCATTTCCAAGAGCGGTTTCCATTTCGAATGCTGGTGCTTGAACACCTACTAAACGTTCTGCCATTATGTAACAGCCTCCTAATAATAAAGTTTATTTTTATTCCGGGATACCCGGAAAGTTTGCATTTCCTTTACATTTAGAATCATAACAAATGTGACAGATAATAGTCAATATAAAATTATAATAATTATAATTAAGAATTTGTAAAATTAATTCCAGATTTTTTAATTCGTTCAACCGCTTCTTTTAATACTTCTGGGGATTGGACGAGGGCGATGCGAACGTACCCTTCCCCCTGTTCCCCGAAAGCATTACCTGGTATCACAACCACACCTGCATTTTCTATGAGGGATACCGCGAAGTCCTCCGATTTCCAGCCTTTAGGAATCTTCGCCCATACAAACATGGTAGCCTTAGGCTTAGGAATGGACCATCCAATTTCTTGTAACCCATCTAATAACACATCCCGCCGCTCCTGATATACCTGGGAAATTGGATTAGACCCTGGATGAAGGCGGTCATATTTCATGGCTTCAATGGCTACTTTTTGGATGGGCAGGAAAATCCCATAATCAATATTTGATTTAATCACTGCTAATGATTTAACAATTTCCTCATTTCCCACCATATAAGCTACCCGGCACCCTGCCATATTGAAACTCTTAGAAAGAGAATTAAACTCAACGCCAACTTCCATAGCATGGGGAGTTTCTAAAAAGCTAGGTGGCCGATAGCCATCAAATGCCAATTCTGAGTAGGCAAGATCATGGGCCACAATCATCTGATTCTTTAATGCAAAATCAACAACTTCTTGATAAAACCCCTGATCCGCTGTTGCAGAAACAGGATTATTTGGATAGTTCAAGACCATTAATTTGGCACGATTTCGAATTTCTTCTGGTATCTCATCTAAATCGGGGAGAAATCCATTTTCCTCCTTCAAAGGCATGGGATAAATCTCCCCACCTGCCAATACAACACTGGTAAAATAAATGGGATAACCAGGGTCTGGAACAAGTACCACATCCCCCGGGTCAATCCATGCCATTGCTAAATGGGCAAGACCATCCTGAGAACCCATTAAAGATAAGACCTGATTTCCTGGATTCAATTGCACGCCAAAACGATAATCATACCAGCGTGCAACTTCTTCCCGAAATTCCAGAGAACCTTCAGAGGTAGGATACCCATATGCTTCTGCTTTCTGCACTTCCCGGGACAAGGTTTCCATTATAAAAGGGGAAGGGGGTTGATCCGGGCTTCCTATCCCCAGGTCGATAACCTTCCACCTTCCCTTTTGTTCTACTTCTTTTTTCAATTGATTCATTTTCGTGAAAATTGCTGAAGTTAGTCCAGTTAAACGCTTCGATGTTTTTACAGAGATCATCCTTTTCCCAGCCTTATTTCCAGTTTTGTTCCATAACTTCTTCCTTAAATCCAACAGTTGCCCGATCTTCACTAACAATGAGAGGCCGTTTTAACAGTTTTCCGTCACTGGCCAATAATTGAAACATTTCATCTT
>CALNBV010000002.1 GCA_937874515.1 uncultured Paenibacillaceae bacterium
TGTTGCCATAGAGTTGGATTTTTCTTTAATTAAAATCTGATAAGCGGTGCCTTTTAATCCAAAGGTTAATCCATATCCTTTATTTAAGATCACTTGATATTGGAGAAGACGATATTTTTCATTGGCATTTTGCAATCCAAAGGTATACTTGTCAGCGATTTCTGCTGTTTTAGCATAATCCTGATCATAGTTAGAAAGTAACTTCCCATTTTCCAGATCCACGAAAACCCTTGCTAAGTCTACATCATTAGGCAAATTGCTCTTTTGGCCTACTAGTCCAGAATAGAGCATTTTAACCCCTTCTGCTCTTGTCGCATTCGCCTCGGGGTGGAAAGTGTTATCTGGGTAACCGTTAATTACCTTAGCTTTTACAGCAGAATCAATAAAGGATTTAGCCCAATGGTTGGCAGCAACATCAGTAAAGATTTTGGTACCGCCATTTTGTGCCAATGTATTTCCGAATGCTCTCATAATCATTGCAGCAATTTCAGACCGTTTAATGTTAAGGTCAGGCCCAAAATGTGTTGCGTCAATCCCGTTTACGATTCCTAAAGAACTAGCAATTTTGACAGAATCCGTATACCAGATTCCAGCGGGAACATCTACGAAACTTGTCCCGTTATTGCTTGAAGTTAAATTAAGAGACCTGACTAAGAGAGTTACGAATTCAGCACGAGTAATGTTGTTCTCAGGTTTAGCTTGATATTGCCCCGGTTGCACTTCATATCCTTTTAAAATATCAGCATAAATAAAGTGTTGGAGATATGGTGCTGCCCAGTGTCCTTGCACATCAGAGATTATGTACTTGTTCATTTCTACTGGACGGGGGGTTTCATAGAAAAACTGTTCCGGGGTTACTGTTGCTTGAGTCGTTTTACTTGCGATTGCTTCTCCGCTTGCACCAGATTGTGGAACGTTAACAGAGAACTGGCTTGCCGCTTGAACGGGTGAAAAAGCGGAAAAGAGGAAAATAAGACTGGTTACGATTGCCAATGACTTTTTCTTTTTCATTGATACACCAACTCCTCTAGTAAATTTTGTATAGTACCTGAGAAAAATGTACCCTGTTACAACAATATTTGCAAGTTTTTTAGTAGATTCGTCAGCGAAGAAGCAAGAAGCCTACCTCATTTAAGAGATAGGCTTCAACGAGCTATTATTTTGATACATCAGGCATATTGTAATAGGCTTTCCACTGGCCATCCGCCATTTTTCGCAAATAAATGATATTGTTCAGGGTTTCTTTGTATTCTGCAATGATCGTATCATCTTTCATTTTCACAATTTGGTGGGTCACATTGCTAACCTTCACATTGGCAATCCCATTTGATTTTGCTAGAATATCAACCTTGTAGTCCCCGATGTTCGTGAAATTTAAATGATTGTCTTCTTTATTGAGAATTTCTTGATAAAGGGCAAGCCCGTAACTTCCCATCACGTTGTTAAACCCAAAAGAATACTGATCAAGGATTTCCCCAGCCAGTTCAAAATCCATAACCTGAAGTGCCTCCAGGAGTTCCTTGTCCATATTGACTACGGTATTAATGAGTTCTTGATCCTGTGGCAGATTGGAATTTTGTGCGACAAGGGCTGTGAATAGCATTTTTACCCCTTCAGCTCTTGTGGCAGGATTTTTCGGAAGGAAGGTATTGTCCTTATACCCATTAATCACCTTTGCTTTCACTGCCTCATCAATTTCTTTCTTGGCCCAATGGTCGGCAGGAACATCCGTAAAGGTTTTCAGGGAGCCTGATTGGTCTAATGTACCTTTGAATGCCCTGATCATCATGACCGCCATTTCATCCCGTTGCACGTACCGCTCCGGTGCAAAATGCTTTGCATCAACCCCATTTACGATGCCTTTCTCACTAGCAATACTGATTGGTTCATAAAACCACTTATCAGTGGGAACATCGTCAAAATAGATGCCAGGCCCCTCGTTTTTCAAACCTAGTGCACGAACCAAAAGAGTCACAAATTCTGCCCGTGTAATTTTACCCTCTGGTTTAATTTCATATTTTCCTTTACTTACTTCGTATCCTTTTAAAATATCACTATAGACAAAATGCAGAAGATAGGATTCAGCCCAGTGGCCTCTTAGATCACCTGGTATGTATTGATTTATTGCTTCTGGAAGTGGAACATCATAGAAGAAAGGTACCCCCTGGTTCTTTCCCGTTTTCCCCCCTGAAATAGACAGTTCAGCTGGCGAAGTGAAGCCTTTGATGCCAGTGGCCTGTGCTTCTGCGTGGACAGGACTTAGCATAGAAACACTGTCAACAGCAGAAAAGAGGAGGAGAAAACATGCAACGAAAGCTAGTGTTTTTTTCAAAAAATCATCTCCTCTAGTAAAAGAATATACTTGAAAAAACTGTACCCTCTTGTCGATAGAATTTCAAGACAATATTCCTTTTTACCCATAGAGATGGTAGAATTGTAATGAAATATTTTACAATTTGGATAATCGTGTCCGTTCATATATAGAGAAAGAAGAAGGGGGATTGTACATGTGGCTGATTCTAGTATCCTTGTTTCTATTACTAGTACTAGGCATTTTGCAAAAAATAAAACATCAAAAAAATATAGATTCTATTCCTATTATCATTAATGTGAATGGAATCCGGGGGAAATCCACGGTGACCCGATTAATTACCGGTATATTAAAGGAAGCGGATTTATGGGTGATTGGCAAAACAACAGGTGCTTCTGAGCGCATCCTGTATTGGGATTCTGAAGAAGAGGAAGAAATGAATCCTCGCCGGGGAGGGTCATTGCTTACAGACCAATTAAAATTAGCCCGGGAAGCAGCCCAATTAGAGGCAGATGCCCTTGTTTGTGAATGTAAGGCCCTTGATCCTGATGAGCAAAAACTCTTCCAGAATCAATTGTTACAGGGGAATATCGGCGTCATCACTAATGTGTACGAAGATCATCTCGATGTCATGGGCCCAACCCTTGATCAGGTGGCGGAAGCACTGGCATCCACCATTCCTTATGAAGGGTTCCTTGTGGTAACAGAAGGCCCTTACGTGGATTACTTTAAGGAAATTGCATACACAAGGGATACAGAAGTCCTCGTGGTGGACCCTGATGATATTTCCGATGACATCTTAAATCAATTTGATTATCTTGTATTGCCAGAAAACGTGGCACTGGCATTGGGCGTGGCGAAAGTCCTAGAAATTGATGAGGAAATTGCCCTTCTGGGAATGCTCAATGCTGTACCTGATCCAGGTGCTCTACGCATTATCCCATTAGGTCAGGGAGAGAAGCCTGCTTATTTCATCAATGGGTTTGCCGCCAGTGATGCCACATCTGCTCTGGACATTTTGGATGAGGTTGAATACCAGGGATTTGAAACCGAGAATGCCATCGTGATTATGAATTGCCATCCAGATCGTCTGGATGTAACCAAACAATTTGCCAGTGAAGTATTGCCTGAACTATCCATTGATTTATTGCTCCTTATTGGG
>CALNBV010000003.1 GCA_937874515.1 uncultured Paenibacillaceae bacterium
ATTCCTGCATCCATTCGTACCTTAACTCATTATTACCAAAGGCAACAAAAGCATAAGTGAAATCATTCATAAATAGCTTAAAATCCTCACACTTACCAATAGCCAAATCAGCGTTGTCATCGAGAAAATCTATCCTATTAAAACACCCCATTTCCTCTGCGGTTTCTTTTACCACTCTTCCATGGCCACCTGCACCTAATATAAGTAAATTTTTGTTCATCCTTTCCAACTTCCTATTCATAAACCGCCTCTTTTTAATTTATCCACCTTATTTATCAACATACACAACATCTTCATTCGCATACAAAATAGTTTCTTTAACTATGTACTATCTTTTCTCATCTTCTGCCTTTAATTGCCCCCTATTATCTTTTTAAAATTAATCTTTTTTTTATAAATTAAAAAATCTAGCTACATTGTCTCAACCGAAACACCATAGCTAGATTTTCCACACCAAATCAACATTTTCTATAGCTTACAGAGATTCTATTCTTAACTAGACAACCCTTCAATTCATAAGATATTTTTGCGTCAAGTCCTTCCTCTCTTTATAATAATTTAAAATGTTTACATGAAACGAACCGATCGGACTTGGACCGATACCTATCACTGGTATGTGATGCTCTCCCTTAAGCTACAGCTCGATATTTTATAAATAAAATTTATTAAATTATTACTATTACCCTAAAATTAAAACCCAGTTTTGTATAGATAGTTAACGTCTATTAAAAATAGATTTATTTAATTTTGCATTCAAGTATACTGACGAGGCTATTATCACTAAAGATGTCTCGTTTATTTGGGTTGCTCTAAAAAAACAAAAAAACCAACAAAAAGAAGTCGGTTTACCAGGTTAAGTTGATCTACTTATATTTATTATTTGTTGATTACTGTCCAGTTCCATATACCTGCTTTTTAATACGCTCAATTTCTCTTTTATTGCTTGTCCCCATATCCCAATTTATATCAATATCACGTGCAATATGCGTAAGGTGATTCATAATTTCTTCATGTCTCTCCCGGGCAATACGATCACGGGTATCATATTCCAACCGTAATTCACGGTTTTTCTCAATAAATGTCACCTGATTTTTATGGAGATAATCCATCCCTTGTTCTAGACCGTCTAATCTCAGGTCTACACGGTCCATTCTTTGTTCTAGACCGTCTAATCTCTGGTCTACACGATCCATTCTTTGTTCTAGACCATCCATTCTTTTGTCCAATGTAACTAAGCCTACTTTTACTTCTTCAAGACTTATAAGAATTTTCTTCAACATTTCTTCCATCTTATTCACCCCCTATTCACTTATTGTGGATCCGTTTCTTCAATTTCCCTCTTAAGATACCTTGATGACAAATCGGTTTCATTCATTAATTGATCCAATTTACTATGAACTAATCTCAGACTGCCTTTAACTTCCGTCATTTCAGAATTCATAAATAGCAATTCTCTTTCCATCCGATCCATTCGAGATAATTGGAGACCAAACTCACGTTCAAGTCCATCATATTTATCTTCTAACGTAGCTTGCCTTTTCTCTAAGCGGATTTGACCTTCTTCTAACGTAGTTTGTCTTCCCTCTAAACGGATTTGGCCTTCTTCTAACGTAGTTTGCCTTTCCTCTATACGAGTTTGGCCTTGCTCTAATCTGGTTTGTCCATTTTTTAAATCCTCTAAACCCAAGAGTACTTGCTTCAACATTTCTTCCACCTGATCCACCCCATCAAGTATTATTCTACCATATTATTCCACATCATTATATGATATTTTTTATGCATAATCTGAAATAATTTACTTTTATTTACAATTGATTTATTCTTAAATTAGGATTTATTCAGATTATACAATCGTATAAATAAGAGGTGTATACTGTGCCACAGTCTATGGAACAAGAACTTGAAGAGTATATTCTTTATATTGATGTGGAGAAAAATCTTGCGCCTAGAACAATCCATGAATATCGTACAGATCTTACATTATTGATTCGTTTTCTTAAAGATGAGCGAAATTGTTCCTCTTGGAATGAAGTAACCTACAAAGATCTTCGCCATTATCTTTATTTTTTGCAAAACGAAAGGAAAAACAGTGCAAAAACGAGAGCTCGGTCTATCTCCTCTGTTCGTGGGCTTTTTTCCTTTTTATTTGAAGAGGAATTGATTGAAAAAAATCCATCCCTTCGCCTAAAAAAACCAAAGCTAGAACAAAAACTTCCTTTCTTTTTAAGCCAGGATGAATGTGAACTTTTCCTTGATTCCATTAAACAGGGTTCCAGACAACCTATTCGTGATTTAACCATTGTCTATCTCTTTCTTTTCACCGGAATTCGTATGAGTGAATTAACCCAGTTAGATGTTCATGATATAAATTGGACAAATCAATCCATTCGTGTATATGGAAAAGGCCGAAAAGAGAGAATGATCCCTATTCTTTCCCCACTTGCTACACAGTTACATCTTTATTTAGACTACCGGGAAAAGAAACTGGAAGATATGGCTTCATCTTTTTCCCCTTTGTTTTTCGTAATGAGGGAAAAAAATGTATTTCGTATTCACCGGAGAACCGTCCACGATATCTTTAAAAAACATGCACAGTTAGCACGATTAGACCAAAGGCATTTTACTGCCCATAAGTTACGCCATACTTTCGCAACCTTTTTGTATGCTCAAGGAGTCAATTTAATAGAATTAAAAAATCTATTAGGGCATGCAAATGTAAATACAACAGAGATTTATACCCATTTATCAACCCATCAATTGATCGATGCAGTGAACAAACATCCTATGGCTAAGATCAAATCGAAGGAATAAGTAAAAAGGGCTTACTTTTGTAAGCCCTTTCTTATACTAATTCCCAATCATTTTTCAGGGCATTTAACCCTTCCTCATCACCATACCATTGACAATGTACGCTAAGGCACCTTTTCCTGGTACCCACAGTATGGCCGAGTGTCTACGTTGATAAAGGTTTAGTAGACATCACCTATTACATACTACTTGCTATATCTATTAGACTTTTTATGGTGTATTTTTCTCCTGAAATTTTCAACGGGTTCTTTGGATTTACTGTCATCTTCTGGTTCTAATTTCGTCTTAATTACCTTTTCAACAACAGGCTCATTAGATTGGTAATAATAATAATCTTCTTCTTTCTTCTTTTTTCGGGGCAATTTGTTTAAGACTACCCCAAGAATCCTGGCATCAACCATTTTCAGTTGCTCTATTACTTTTTCTACTAAATCTTCATTTGTTTTTCCTGAGTGAATGACAAGTAAACACCCATCCACATAAGTAGAAAGAACAACAGGATCTGCTACCGCTAACGCTGGTGCTGAGTCAACAATCACCATATCAAAACTAGATTTTAACTCTTCTATTAATTGGCCCATTTCTTCTGAACCTAATAATTCTGCGGGATTTGGTAATTGTTGACTCAGCACCAGCACTGGCTGTGGCGGATCCTATTGTTCTTT
>CALNBV010000004.1 GCA_937874515.1 uncultured Paenibacillaceae bacterium
ATGACAAACGCATATGCTAAAAATCAAATCAATGCCAATTAAGCTAACGGAACTCAATGTTAAACAATTAAAAAAGAAGGACTTTCCACAATGTAGAAGTCCTTCTTTATGTTTACCGTAAAAGAAAGTATAAAACTTCCTTTTACGTGTAAGTGCAACTAAGGCTGCCACCGGCGCCTTAAAGGCTTGGCGCCAGCCAAGTTTTCTTTATAATTCAGAAAGTAACACCACTTCACCGCTATCTGCCATCACGCCGTATGTACAATCTAATTTCCCACATAACACAAACTTTTTAATGTCTGTATCATACACATACACTGGATTCAGTTGGACCACAGAAAGAATTTCTTCTACGGCTTCCTCTTTCCTTACGTTCATCCCATTTGTTGAGGGTTCTTGCCCAAACATTTTCAGCAAAAATTTATTATCAAAGTAATGCACGGCTTCAAAATTATCAGGTTCAAGTATGACAGACACTTTTCTCTGTAACACTCCTTCATCTTGAACCCGTTTTAATACCCCATTAAGTTTACCATGGGCCCTGTGTAGCATATAAAGTTTCCACAATCCAGAATCATAAGGGAACACTTTTCTCATAAAAGTTTGGACCCCTGCTACAGCCTTTTCTTTCTCTCTGTTCGTAATAGGCTGAATGTCCCTATGGGGGGTATTGGCAAGGACATCATCCATAGTGACTTCATATTTCCGTGGATTTGATTCTCTTTTCGGAATAAATGGTTCCTCTTCAGGTGTATCCCACTCCACTAATTGATCAATGACAACGGATGGAACTCCACTTTGCTCCTTTGGAAAAGGAAGAATAGACTGATCTTTATTCCTAATATTAACAGGTTGTAATGTATAGACAGAAATCCACCTTCGTTGCTTCGATGAGGGAAATTGATGGAATTTCATTTCTTTCTCAACCACTTTATTCAAGGATTGATCAAAGGTAATAACATAGGGTTCCTCTTCTACTTCATCCTTTGAAGGAAAAATTCCGTCATTAAAATAAAAGAATAAATATCCCCCATCATCCAGGCTTACTTCGATTTCACCAAAAGGGGAAATAGGCATCCCTTTATAACAGGAATGGAAAATCCTCCGTTGTTCTTCTTGTTTAACAAACCGGAATTGAGTTTCATAGATTAATCCCGTTTCTTGTTCAATCCATTGAATCAGAGAAGAAAGGTCTTCTGGAGGAAAACGTAATGGAGTCTCTCTTTTTCCATCTATAAAAATAATACTTCGGAATCTTCCTGTTTTAAGGTTCAATTCCACTACAGCTGTCCCAGGCGGATTAATCACCTCTTCATTAGATTCCTTATAATCCTTTGGGTACCATGCCATGTGCAAATAATACTCTGTTTCATTAAACACATTGATAGAACTATGAATAAAATTTGTATGTAAAAAGTAATGATGCAGCCCTAACTTTTCCCTTGTCAGGTCTACCCATTGTTTTATTCTGTCATCCATACAATCCCACTCCCCTACATAATCCTCTTAAACATCTTTTCAATATCATAAGTTGAAAAATGAATGATGATAGGGCGCCCATGTGGACAGGTAAAAGGGGTTGTCGTGTTGCGCAATTCCTTAATAAGTGCTTCCATTTCTCCCATGGTTAAATGGCGATTTGCCTTAATGGCTTTTTTGCAGGACATGGAAATGGCAGCCTCTTCCCGCAATTTAAGGTCATCGATGGTTTTTCCCCCCCGCAATATCATTTCAACCATTTCACGAATGAGAGATTCCTCTTGCCCGGCTGGAAACCAGCGGGGATAGGAACGGACAAGATAGGTATGAATGCCAAAGGGCTCTAAAAACACCCCCACCTGCCGGAAGGAATCCATATTTTCCTCTACAGCTGCTCCTTCTTCTGTGGTGAATTCAAAAGTAAGGGGGAGTAATAAATCTTGGCTTTCCACCTTTTCTTCCTGCAATTTACCCAGAAAATATTCATAATTAATCCGCTCCTGGGCGGCATGCTGGTCAATCATATATAAGCCAGCAGGGCTCTGAGCCAAAATATAGGTTCCGTGGAGTTGGGCCAGAGGATACATTTCCGGAACCCGTTCCATTTCTTCTACTTCCTCTGTGACAAGGGGATTCACCTGTACATCACCTTTATTTAGCTCATCAACCAGGCCAGGCCCTTCATTGGGCACATCAGTATCTGTCGGTGGTAGATAATCCTCCTGGGACAGTAATTTGGGTTCCCCAATTTCCTCTTCAGGTTTAGATGGGACAAAAAAGGTGAAATCCATCGAAGGTTGATATTCATTTCTAGCAGGCTGGGCAAATGAAGTCCCTCTGCCCATTCCTCTGTCAACCTTCGCTTCAGGTTCAGGAATCAACTGCTGGCGATGCCATACCCCTTTCACAGTTTCCTCAACAAAACGATACAATTCCTGTTCCTTACTAAAACGCACTTCCATTTTTGCAGGATGAACATTGACATCAACCAGACTGGGATCCATATCCAGGGAAAGGACCACCAGGGGATACCGATTAATAGGCAGTAAAGTATGATACCCTTTAATGATGCTTTGTACCAAACCCATGTTGCGGATAAATCGACCATTGATCAGTGTGGAGATATACCCCCTGCTTGCTCTCGTAATTTCCGGTTTAGCAATATACCCTTTTAGGGAAAAATCCAAAGTTTCCCCTTCTACCCATATCATATTTCGCGCCACTTGTATGCCATAAATTTCCGCAATCACATGAAGAAGTTGTCCATCCCCTGTGGTTTTTAACAAAGGCCTCCCATTATGTGTTAATACAAAGGAAACCTCCGGATGGGATAAGGCAAGTCGGTTTACCAAATCGGACACATTCCCTATTTCCGTTTGGATGGTTTTCATATATTTCAACCGGGCTGGGGTATTGTAAAACAGATCAGAAACACTCACTTCTGTACCCTGGGGAAAGGCAGCAGGCTCAATGAGGGTCTCTTTCCCCCCTTCCACAAGAACGCGAGTTCCCGTTAGGGATTCTTTCACCTTGCTGATGATTTCTACTCTGGCTACGGCGGCAATACTAGGAAGGGCTTCTCCCCGAAACCCAAGTGTTCGAATATGGGGGAGTTCCCGTACTTTTTTCAATTTGCTAGTCGCATGGCGTTCAAAGGCAAGACGGCAATCCTCTTCATCCATTCCACATCCGTTATCCCGAATGCGAATGGATGAAGAGGATTGCCGTCTTGCC
>CALNBV010000005.1 GCA_937874515.1 uncultured Paenibacillaceae bacterium
TTGCACGGAGAGCCAATTGGAATGGTACGCCCGTTTCCCCCATTTTATATCCAATGGAAAAGGCCTGATCTAGAGATCTCTTTTTCGCCCGATTAAGATGATCTTGAAAAAATATTAAATATAACAAATAAAATGTTCGAATCATCCACGCAATTCTGGATTCATAAAAATTAAATTCATTGGTGGAATCACCATTTTGATTATTATTTTCAAAAAGGGAACGTGTAATAGATCGGGCAAGCTGACGCAGGGTATGAAACGTTATCTTCTCATTCATAAATACCCTCCTGCTTAAATAAAATCTGTATTTTTAAACTATTATAATGAAAAAATAGCCAGCATGAAACATATGCTGGCTATAATTTTAAAATTTATTTAAAAACGGTCTCAGCCAATTGGGATAATTTTTCTAAAGAGGTTTTTTCTACATCAGCATGAAGACTGTTTCCATGGGAGTCCATGGTTACAATAGCGGTAAATCCTTCTACCTGTAAGTGCCACATTGCTTCTGGAATACCAAATTCCATTAAGTCAACACCTTCCACTTTCTTCACACAGTTTGCATAGTATTGGCCAGCGCCACCAATGGCATTAAGGTATACCCCGCCAAATTCATGCAAGCCTTTAAGGGTTTTTGGACCCATTCCGCCTTTACCAATCACAACGCGCATGCCTAACTTTTTCATAATATCCGCTTGATAAGGTTCCTCACGAATACTTGTGGTTGGTCCAGCAGCTTTTACATGCCATTCCCCATTTTCATCTTTTAACATAACAGGACCACAGTGATAGATCACGCCGTCCTTCATATCAACAGGACAATCATGGTCAAGCATATGTTTATGGAACGCATCACGGCCAGTATGCATTAATCCATTGATTACAACAACATCGCCCACTTTTAAGCTGCGAACTTGTTCTTCAGAAATTGGATATTGAAGAGTTACAACATTTAAATCGTTGTTTTCTTCCTTTTGTGTTAATCCTTCTTCAAGGTTCACTTCTCCATCTTTGTACATCCAATCTTTAATTTCCCCAGTATTGGCATCAATGATTGCACCTTGACGACGGAACGCCCAGCAATTGTATGCTACAGATACATAGAAACTGGCTGGTAAGCGGTTAATAGCGCCCACTTTACAGCCTAAAAGAGTGGTTTCTCCACCAAATCCCATGGTTCCAATGCCAAGTTTATTGGCATTTCCCATCACATATTCTTCTAATTCTGCAAGGGTTGGATCTGGATTTACATCATCCGCTTTACGAAAAAGCTGTTCTTTTGCAAGAGAGAAACCAGTGGTACGGTCTCCGCCAATGCCAACGCCTATAAACCCTGCACTACATCCTTGTCCCTGTGCCTGGTATACACTGTGAAGGATGCATTTGCGAATGCCATCTAAGTCACGGCCAGCTTTGCCAAGGCCTTCAATTTCTGCAGGAAGGCTATATTGAATATTTTTATTTTCACATCCGCCGCCTTTAAGGATGAGTTTCACTTCAATATCATCTTTTTCCCATTGTGAGAAATGAATAACTGGAGTGCCAGGTCCTAAGTTGTTCCCGCTGTTTACACCAGTAATAGAATCTACGGAATTGGGACGGAGTTTCCCGTTTTTCGTAGCAAGTTCAATGGCTTCAAGAATGGCCTTTTTCATTTCAATTTGATTGGCACCCACCGGGCAATGAACTTCAAAAGTAGGCATGCCGGTATCCTGGCAAATAGGTGCAACATCTGTTTCAGCCATGATAATGTTCGTCGCGATGGTAGATAAAGGAAGAGTGGAACGGGTTCCCGCATCTTCACTTTGGCGAGCTTTCAGAACAGCACGGCGAACATCTGGTGGCAAATTGGTAGATGTTTCAACAATCAGTTTATACATACTATCTTTAAATTGATTCATTACTCCTACCCCTTTTTATACATAGTCTCTACATTTACTTTTCCCTTTCCTATTATATAGAACAAAGTGCCATGCGAAAAGGGCAAATCCATGATAAAATCATCCAAAAGAATTCTTGTGAAAGGATGTGGGCAAATTGAAGAGCAATAACATCCCTCTTATAGAACTAAGGAATGTCACCCAAAGTTATGATGTGGATGGCAAACAAATCGATCCCATACACAATATGAATGCCCAAATTAATGAAAGGGAATTCATCATGGTAATGGGACCTTCTGGAACAGGAAAAAGCACCTTATTTCGCCTGTTATGCCGTCTAGAAGATCCAAAAGAAGGGATCATCTATTTTAAAAATATTCCCCTCACACAATGGAATCCCAATGAACTCCGGAAGAAAATCCATTATGTATACCAGACTCCCATCCTTTTTTTACAAA
>CALNBV010000006.1 GCA_937874515.1 uncultured Paenibacillaceae bacterium
TATTTAATACTTTACTTGTAAGTTTTAGGAGTTCCTCTTTTTCATATTCATAGCGGAATTGTTCCGTGGCAAAATAAAAAAAGGAAGTGCCATTCATCAACCGTGGCGATTTGACCCAATCATTGGCAAAGGCAATTTGTTGAAACCCTTCTAAGGGGCGTACTTTTTCTTGCCCTACATAATGAGCCCAACCACCCCCATTCACACCCTGTGAGCCCGTTAATAAAACCAAATTCAATATCGCGCGATAAATTTGGTCGCTATGATACCAGTGATTGGTTCCACCCCCCATAGCAATCATGGATTTTCCTTTTGTGAGGGCAGCGTTTTCTGCAAATTCCCTTGCCACTTGAATCACATGGAATTGATTTACACCGGTTATACTTTCTTGCCATGCAGGAGTATAGGGTTGATTCACATCATGATAGTCTGATGGATACTCCCCCTCTAATCCCCGGCTAATCCCTGTATGGGCAAGCATTAAGTCATAAACCGTTGTGACCATGATTTCATTTCCCTCTTTATCTTTTAGCTTTTTAATGGGAACACCACGTTTAACAACCCCACCCTCTTCTTCCCCAAAGTAGGGAAATTCAACCATGGCAATGTCATCTGATTCATGGAAAAAGCTCATTTTGGGGTTGATTTCATGTAAATCAAGATTCCACTGTTTCCCCTGATCCCAACGAAACCCTTCACTCCCATTGGGAATGGCAAAGGTATTGACCATTTCATCCCATACAACCGTTTTCCATTCACCCAGTTCCTGTTCGTCTGTTAGATCAGATGCTCGCAAAAAACGGTCTGAACGGTATGATTCATCCCTTTTGTTTAATAGAACAAGGAAAGGCAAATCCGTATACTGCTTGGCATAGGCCATAAAATAAGGGGTTTCTTTCTCCACATAAAACTCTTTTAAAATCACATGGGTCATAGCCATAGCAAGTGCCCCGTCTGTCCCCGCTTTTGCAGGCAACCACATGTCAGCAAATTTTTCATATTCAGCATAGTCTGGGCTCACACCCACGACCTTTGTTCCGTTGTACCTGGACTCCACCAAAAAGTGGGCGTCAGGTGTTCTTGTTTGGGGAATATTGGTGCCCCAAATAATAAAATACTTGGCGTTATACCAATCGCCGCTTTCGGGCACATCAGTTTGATCCCCCCACACCTGGGGAGAAGCAGGGGGCAAGTCAGCATACCAATCATAAAAACTTAAAATCGTCCCGCCGATCAACGATAAAAATCTTGTTCCTCCCGAATAGCTGACCATGGACATGGCGGGTATGGGGCTAAAACCTACAATGCGGTCTGGTCCATATTTTTTAATGGTATAGATCGAAGCCGCCCCAATCATTTGGCAAACGTCTTCCCATGTTCCCCGTACAAAGCCGCCTTTTCCCCGTGCTTTGACATAACGATTCCGTTTTTCTTCACTTGAAACGATATTTTCCCAGGCTTGAACGGGATTATCAGCCACTTTTAACTCTTCTTTCCACAAAGCATAAAGATCCCCCCGGACATAGGGGTACTTCACCCGGGTGGGGCTATATGTATACCAGGAGAAACTGGCCCCCCGAGGGCATCCCCTTGGTTCATATTCAGGGAAATCATCCCCTGTTGAAGGATAGTCTGTTTGCTGGGTTTCCCATGTAATGATTCCATCTTTCACATGGATTTTCCAACTGCATGACCCCGTACAATTCACTCCATGGGTGGAACGAACCACCTTATCATGGGCCCAACGATTTCGATAAATGGTTTCCCAATCTCTGGGCCGGTGGCTTTCCTCCGTCCATCCCTCATTAATTCGCTCCCCCCGAACAAGGTGTTTAAGGGAATGGAATAAATTATTTTTCTTTTTCATCAAGCCACTCCTTTTATCCCTTTTTGATTTTATAGTAATCGGCAACTAACACGGACTTACATTGTTTTGCCGCCTCTTCAAAAAAACCAGTCACTTCTTCATCGGGGTGCATCACCTGCTCAGAAGTGAAACCTTTGCTAACCACTTGAGAAAAATCAGGAGAAAACCTGACGATGACTGTGAATTCAGTATTGTTTTTCCTTAGTTTTGCGAAAAAATCATACGGATGGATATGATAGGTTGAGAAAACCTCTACCATTCTCTTATATAATGGGGGTGCTGCATAACGTAATATCCGTTCCTCCGCCATGTTCATCACCCCTTTCTATTGCCATGCAAAAGTTTGCTCATCTCATCTTCATTATGAATAGAGGCAATCATAAGTAAGGAATCTTGGAAGGCAACCAACCGTTCATCCACCTCATTCTTCATAAGCAGATGGTTCATCTCTTCCACCATCCTGCGCATTAAATCATGATCTCGCGTAAATTGGATGAGGAGAGGTTCTAATTCCGGTTTCTCCTCCACAAGTTCTTTATACAACCCTTCCTCTTCTGCCTCAGCATGCTTCAATGTTCGTGACTCCCAATGCTCAATCACAATTTCTACGACTTGCACTGCCTTTTCTTTTTCGCCATTCCGAAGACATATGTTTACAACGTCCCTTAGCTCTTTTGCTTCATTTAATGCTGCCTCATGGATGGATGAATGGGAATCTTGTTTCTTTAAACTAGGTCCTGACATCCTTACTCTCCTCATTTCTTTTGTGCGGTCAGATCACTGAATAATCCAAGATAATAGGTGACTTCCCCGGCATCATTTTTCACTTCGCTGATTGTCAGCCATTCTAAATAAATATCTCCATTTTTTCGTTTATTCCAGATTTCTCCCTGCCAATACCCTTGCGTTTGAATGGAATCCCACATTTTTTGATAAAAGATGTGATCATGTTTCCCTGATTGCAGGAGTTTGGGATTTTTCCCGACAACCTCTTCTGCCTTATAACCCGTTACCCTTGTAAAGGCTGGGTTCACTTTTTCAATGGTCCCTTTTGTATTGGTGACAATGATGCTTTGGCCCACACTTTCCATAATATTAGTTTCCAGACTCAATTTTTCCAGATAAAACATCCACAGAACAATCACCAGGCTAGCCAGAGCAAACATGGCAAGAGACATGAAACCAATGGCATAATGACCTGTGATATTGAAAACAGTGGATAAAACCATGGGAGGGAAAAATCCCCCTAATCCACCCATTGCGGAGACCAAACCATTTACAACGCCAGCTTGTTTAGAAAAATAATAAGGAACCAGCTTGAAAATCGTCCCATTTCCCACACCTGCACAAAAGGCCACTGTTAAACAGCCAATGGAATACAGGGTAATGGTCGGTGAAAAGGACAGCAAGATCCCGGAAAAAGTTAATCCTGCAAATACAAACAATAAAATAGCAAATGGATTAAATTTATCCCCAAGCCATCCGCCGATGGGACGCATGAGTGTAGCGATGGTTATAAATCCTGCTGTTCGTAAGCCAGCATCGATTGATGTTAAATGAAAATTGGTGACTAAAAAATTAGGAAGATACACGGTAAAGGCCACAAATGAACCAAAGGTAATAAAATAAAACAAACATAAAAACCATAGTTTTCCATTTCTATACACACTTTTGATTTGGCCGATCAATGGTTTATTTACTCTTTTCTCTTGTCGGTCACCCAGGAAAAAATTTAGTGCCGCAAAGAGTGCCACAGGTACGAGAAATAAGCGAATGGTATTTTGCCATCCCAGGGTAGTTGCCAAAAGGGGCGCCACAAAAGCAGTAATGGCTGTTCCTATATTTCCCGCACCATAAATCCCATTTACAAACCCATGCCGTTCCTTAGGATAATATTTCGGTAATGAAGT
>CALNBV010000007.1 GCA_937874515.1 uncultured Paenibacillaceae bacterium
TTCGTTCTAACTTGTACATTAAATCTGTACCGATATTTCCTGAACCAATAATCGCTGCTTTAATTTTGCTCATCCTTGCCCCTCCTCTTACTTTTTTCTTTTATTCAAATGAAACGGAAACAGATCCAATACCACTAAAGAGAACGGTGATATGATCTCCCTTTTCAACATCCACAGCAGCTGCAACAGCTCCAGGAAGAATGACTTCCCCTGCTTTCAAAGCAATGTCAAATTGGGATAATTTATTGGCTAACCAGGCAATAGCGTAGGCTGGATGCCCTAAAGCTGCAGCTCCGGCACCAGTGCTGATTTGCTGTCCATTTTTCTCAAGCACCATTCCCATTAATTGCAAATCTAAACCTTCGATAGTGGTTGCTTTGTTGCCTAATACAACCCGTGCAGATGAACCATTATCCGCAATGGTATCTTGCAACTTAATTTTCCAATTTGCAATACGACTGTCAATAATTTCAATGGCAGGAACCACATATTTGGTAGCAGCCAACACGTCAGCCACAGTAATGCCTGGTCCTTTTAAATCGTCTTTTAAGATAAAGGCAACTTCTGCTTCAATCCGTGGTTGCAATAACTCTGCCGTTTCAAAAGATTCGTTATCAGAAATCATCATATAATCGAATAAATGTCCGTAATCTGGCTCGTTTACCCCAAGCATGTTTTGCATGGCTTTTGAGGTAAGTCCAATTTTCTTGCCTGTAATGCGCGCCCCATCTTGTTCTTTCAACTTCACCCATTCCAACTGAATATGATAGGCATCTTCTGGAGTAAGATCCGGATTCCCTTCAGTTAAAGGGGCAATTGGAGTGCGATCTAATTCAGCCTGATAAAGTGCTTTGGCCAATTCTTTAATTTTTGTTCCTGTAGCCTCCATCTATTAGTTCCTCCTTTATTTCACTTAAAGAGTTTTCTTTAATAGCAAAGTTATAAACAATGGAATGTAAGTAAGTTAGTACTTACTATCCTTATAATAAAAAAAATTTCATCTTTTATCAATATTAAAATTTAAAAAAATAATCTATTTTTTATGAAAAATTTTGAATATAATAAAATTGTTGTAAAAAAGCGGATTTCCAAGAAAAAAGGTCCCAACCTCCATTGTTTTTAATTTTTTAAAACTTTATAATAATGTTAACATTGCTAATATTCCACGTCCAATTACAATACTTTTAATTTTTATAATATTTCGATAGATTTTCTTTATACATGGGGGGAAAAATCATGAACTATGATCAACTTTATGCTTTTTACTATGTGTCAAAAGTCATGAATTTCACTAAAGCCAGTGAAATTCTTAACTTAACTCAACCCGCCATTACTACTCGCATACGAAATTTAGAAGATGAACTCTCCTGCCAGTTATTCGACAAGCAAGGTAAAAGACTAAATTTGACAAAAGAAGGTAAAATCCTGCTAGAATATGCAAAAAAGATTATTTTTTACGCTGGGGAAGCCAAAGAAGCGTTAAGTATAGCAAATCAACCTCAACTTACCATTGGTTTTTCTCCTGCTTTCTCCAACAAAGTCATTACCAAAGCCGTCAAAGAATTTGTGCCTAACCATGAATATATCTATTTAAAAATTATTGAACAGCATGATTCTCTCGATTTATTAGAACAAGTAAAAAATCAAACTCTAGATTTGGCCTTTGTCCGCACTCCTACTTTTGATCCTAATTTAACAGTTGATAACGTTTTTAAAGATAAGATTTATATTTTTGTTTCCCCGGATCATCCACTTAGCACGAAAAAAATAGTAACGAAAGAGGATCTTGAAGGGCAAACCATGGTTCATTATTCCCGTAGTATGGGATATTGGAAACGGGTAGAGGAAACCGTCGTAGGTGTGAAAGATTTGAAAAAATTTGAAGTTAGGAACATGGAATTAATGAAGAAGTTCGTCAAAGAGGGGTTGGGCTTTAGCATTCTTCCCTATTTCACACTTCATGAAGAAGAACAAAAAGGGGAGATTGTGGTCATAGAATATGAACCTTTAAATGAAATCCCCCGAGATATTGTATCTGTTTACTATACTGGATCAGCCCGCACCGATTTAATTAAAACTTTTATTTCTTGTTGCATGAAACATATTGAAAGTGATCCCATTTATTCTTTTTAAGTATCCTTATGTCTTTGTCTGTGTCCATTATACCCTCAGGTCCTTTCCTACTGAAGGAATAGTGGACACGTTTCTTTATGGGTTTATGCGAAGATCAGGATAAATCAGGTTATTATGGGTCCATTTGGCGAATGCTTTGCCACTCCCCTCCAAATCAATCCCAATCACTCCTTCTGTTGGCAGGAGTTCATGAGATAGAAGATAGGTAACCAGCTTTTTCCCTTCCTCAATTGCCCTTTCCTTTGGCCCCGTTACCTGGAAGGTCCAAAAACCTACATGCCATTCTAAGGTCCCTTTTTGCCGGTTCCCTTCAAACCCACCAGTTAACCCATTTCCCAGTTCAACCATTTCTTTATTTGGATTCAAGTAGATAAAGTTTTCATAGAGCCATTGGCGGGCTTCATATTCAGACTCCTTATGGTTCCCATTAAAAACAAGAAGAGGATTTTGATCCTTTGTTAGAAGTGAATAGGAATAACCATCAGAGCTTGCATCAAAGGATGTACTAACAGAAAGATCCATTATTTTAAAGGTGGGTTCTGTTGGAGCATAAATAGGCATGTTTTTATGTTTTTCCTTTATAGGCTTTAAAGCCTGGTCCATTTTTGGATGAAATTGAATCTGTGGTTGAGTAATGACAGATGTTTGATTCAGGGTCTCTTTCTCTTTATTTTTACTACTGGCCCAAGCCAGGGTTACCCCAATTGTAAGGCCAATAAGAAACATGACCATAACAACATTGATTATAAAAACCCTTATCATCGATTTTAAATAGGGCATGATCCACCTCTTTTTACACAGTTTGTCTAAAAGATATTATGGAGAGGTGGATTTTATGAAAAAAAGGGTACAGAATCATTGAAATTCTGTACCCTTTTTCAGACTATTGAGCATTCCACTCTTTCACTTGATAAATGCATTCATTCTCTACAAACATGGGGTCCTGTTGAACCAATTGTCTTGCACGATCAATATTTTCGGCTTGAACTAGATAGGCTCCCCCTGTTTGGTCTATAAAACCTCCGGCCATCACCAGGGTTCCTTCCTGGCGAAGGGTTTGCAAGTATTCTCGATGGGCGGGAATCGCATCACCCTGAAAGGTTGATTTACGTTGAATAAAAACAAGATACTTATTCATATAAAAACCTCCATTTTTTAAGGAATGATAGGAATGAATTCATCCTTGATTTCCTGATGGCCATCATTCATTTCATAAGCTTGTTCCTGTTGCACATATAACTTTTCCATAATGGGGCGATCACTCACAGAGAATAAATAGGCATCTTCTGAAGAAGTGACCACATGTTCATGCCATGCCCAGTTAGGAATGGTAAAGTAGTCCCCTTTGGACCAATCAAAACGAACACCGTTAATAATAGTATATCCAGAGCCTTTGAAGGCATGGTAAATGGTAGAGTTGGTATGACGATGGGCTTTAGAACGGAACCCGCCAGGTAATTTTTGCATCCAGGATGCAATGGTAGGATTGGCTGTTTCCCCTGTGGATGGGTTAATGTATTCCACAGCAAAGCCATCATATGGATCTGGTTCAAATTGACTTAAGCTGTCCAATGATGCCAGCACCCCGGATAATTTATAAGCGCCAAGAGGAGCAATATGGGGCACACGATCAGAGATTGGGCGTACCATCCCCCCTGCATAGCGTCTTGCTGAATAATTATCAGGGACGGAAGGCTGTTCAAGGCCTCCTTCATAAGGATCGAAGAAGGTTCCCCCAATGGCATACATGGTAGGTATGTCCAGGCAATCCATCCAAATCATTGGCTCTCCTCCAAGATGTTCATGGCCATGCCACAACCCATGGGGAGTAATGAGGTAATCCCCTTCTTCCATAAAAATTCGTTGACCTTGTACAATGGTATAAGCACCATGTCCATTGGTAATAAAACGTAGGGCATTCTGGGAATGACGATGAGAAGGTGCTATTTCACCTGGCAAAATTAATTGTACCGCTGCATAAAGGGTTTGAGTTGTTGAAGCCCATCCCCAGGGTTGGCGATTGGTGAGACCCGGGTTTTGCAAATAAATGGCCCTGCGTTCTCCCCCACGCTCAGGAGTAAAAATCTCCCTCGCTTCCATTAGCATTTTGTGCAGGGTTTCCCACTTCCATAAATAAGGAATAGCATCAGGTGTAGGTTCTTTATGCATGAGATCCGGGATAGCATCCCAAAGGGGTCCTAAATGATATTTTTCCAATTCACCGTTAAAGTCCAATACCTCTTTCCTCTGGAAAATACTATTTTTCTCAGCCATTCTAAAACACCTTCCTTATATTAGGATATATTCCGTTCCATTTGTTTCACATGATTATGCAAATGTTCCACCATAAAGTGTTCAAGAACAAAAGCCATAGACCTGGTCCCAAACTTTGGATTGCGAGAGGGGGCTTCTACATACAACTCTTCCTCATTCAAGGTGGACAAGGTATTTGCGATATAAGGTTTCACCTTTTCTAAATCACGAAGAATCTTTTCCATCGTCATTTCCTTTGACCGTGCCACCCCGGCCAATCTGTTTTCATCAGCAAGGGTCCGTCCCCAAACCTCACTGTTCTTTTTCACCACGGCTAATACTTCATTCACCCAATAAAGGCTTGCTTCTTCAGCATGGCAAAGGATTTCTTTTATAGACCATGCCTCTTCCGATGGTTTACGCTCAATGGTTTCTTCAGATTGTGAAGAAGCAATTTGAATCATATGGTCAATTTCTTCATTAATTTGCTGAGTGAGCTTTTGCAGTTGGCTCATGGGATACCACCTCCATTGTTTTCACCCGATTTTCTAAGACCCCAATCTGGTCAATTTCAATACGGACAACGTCTCCGTCTTGTAAGAAAGTAGGCGGATTCATGGCTACCCCAACACCCCCTGCTGTTCCCGTTAAGATGACATCCCCAGGTTCAAGGGTGGTCAAGTTTGAGAGGAATTCCACAAGGTATTGCACAGTAAACACCAAACTACTTGTATTGGCATGCTGTCTTTCTTCTCCATTAACCGTCAGCGCGATTTCTAAACCAGATGGGTCTGGGATGTCCTCTTTGGTTACCAACCAGGGACCCATGGGAGCACTTCCCTCTACGGTTTTCCCTTGTAGCCATTGGATGGTTCTTCTTTGAATATCACGATAAGTGACATCATTAACAATGGTATACCCTGCTACATATTCCAAAGCATCGTCCTGCTTTATGTTTCTTGCACGTTTTCCTATGACAAAAGCAAATTCTGCTTCATAATCCAACTGTTCAGAGATTGGGAAAAAGGGAATATCATCCTGGGGGCCAATCACCGTATTTGCATACTTAGCAAAAATAACTGGAATTTCAGGAATCTCCCTGCCCATTTCTAAAATATGTTCACGGTAGTTGTGGCCTACGCAAATGATTTTACCCGGATTTAAAACGGGGGCATCCAATTTTATTTCTTCAAGGGAATGGATTATTTTCGTATTGGAATTCTTTAAATAATCCAGTGCAAATTGGGTGACTTCTTTTGCTATAGCATGACTTTCTTCTCCGCCTTGTAAAAACTCCACCATATTTGCAGGGAGAAAGGCTTCAGCGATTTGTTTTGCCCGAAGTTTTCCCTGGAATTCTAGCATCAGTTCATAAGCTAAATTCAGATCTATGACCTGTTGATCAACAACGGAACCAATTCGTACCTCTCTATTAGAACGAAAACTTACTAGACGCATGGAACATTCCTCCCGATTCTTAACTATATTTTAGATACCAGTCACATCAATTAGGATTGGTTTTGGATCATAGTATAACGGCGACCATATAACCAATCTACATACCTGAAATCATTGGCATCATGTTGAGCAAAAAGTGTATTACGTAAAAGAATAGATATAGGATCATCAGCATGAATGATTTCACCCCATTGCCGTGCGTTCGTTTGTACACTGGCAGATCGAGGGATACGTTCTTCCTGATATTCCTGGAAAGCGATCTCGATGTCTAAACCATGGGTGTGAAGCATATTCGTTAGGCAGGCTACATCCTCTAAAGCTTGTACCCCACCCTGAGCAAGATACTGTAACATAGCGTGACCTGCATCCCCAAGAAGAGTCACCCGTCCTGAAGTCCAGTTAGCAATTGGATCCCGGTCGTACATCGGCCAATTAAAATCACGATTCATATAAGAAGCAGCATGTTTCACTGTTTCACAACATTTGCTAAAAGCTTCATCCAACTCTTCTGGGGTTCCCCACTCTTCTTCCCCAGCAAGGCTCCTGGCGCTTTTGAAAACTGCAACCTGATTAAATAATTCTCCACGGCGAACGGGATACTGAACTAAATGAAGGTTAGGCCCAATCCACATGATTACATCATCAAAATCTAGGTGAGCTTTTACTTCTGCCATAGGAATAGTTCCTCGATAGGCCACATAGTGAGAGCTAACAGGTTGGTCATTGCTTACCAATTGGCGGGTTTTTGAACGAACCCCATCAGCACCAACCACTGCATTCGCGATAAATACAGATCCATCTGCACAGGTCACTCTAGCCTGATCCCCTTCATTTTCAACAACATTTACTTCTTTATTGGTATATAAGGTAATCAACGGATTCGCCCGACAGGCATCTAACAGGGACTGATGCAAATCAGACCGATGCAAGACTATGTAGGGATACTTATAACGATTGCGGAATTCTTCACCCAGATCTAATGCAGTAAGTTCCTGTCCATTCATGGCATCCATTAACACCAATCGTTTTGGAATAACAGCATTGGCATAGACAGATTCAAGAACTCCCAATCGGTCGAGAACCGCTAAGGCATTAGGTCCTAACTGCAAACCTGCGCCCACTTCACCAAATTCCTTTGCTTTTTCTATTAAATGAACTTCTCTTCCTGTTTCTGCTACACCAAGAGCTGTGGCAAGTCCACCAATCCCCCCACCAATTACTAAAAATGGAACCTTTTTTTCATTTGCCATTTCATTATTCCTCCTCTAATTTTCAATTTGGAAATAGTAAAACTTAGTGTGTATTCCACAAATGGTGAACTATGATATCTATTACGATAATAGATTAACAGGTATCTCTCATTTTTGTCAATATTCAGAAAACTAGATTCGTACCCTAAATTTCACTATAGTTCGACATAGTTTTTACTATTAGTACTGTGTTTTAGTTTTTATTGACAACAGAAAAAAACCCAATTACAATCATCGATATAGAGAACACATTTCATTATTATGATAAAAAATAGACCTATTGTTCTAATGAAAAGAATGAAAACGTTTTCTATGTAATTGTTAGAAAATTAAATTAATTTATGCAAAACAAGTTCTTTGAGGAGGGATTAGCTTATGAGCCAACCAGGTGTAAAACAGATGATTGATGAGAGCAAGTTTAACAAGTTCCACTTTCTTCTTCTATTATGGTGTGCATCCATTATTGTGTTTGATGGGTATGATTTAGTCGTCTATGGATCTGTAGTTCCTGTTCTTATGAAAGGATGGAATTTAACTGCCATCCAGGCTGGGGCAATTGGAAGTTATGCCTTAATCGGCATGATGATCGGTGCCCTGATTTTCGGTCCCCTCGCAGATAAAATTGGCAGAAAAAAAGTGATAATCATCTGTATTCTTGTCTTCAGTATTTTCACCTTTTTAGCTGGATTCTCTAAGGGTCCTATTAGCTTTTCCATCCTCCGCTTCCTCGCAGGCATTGGCCTGGGTGGAGTAATGCCAAACGTCATCGCCTTAATGACAGACTATGCCCCTAAATTTATTCGCAGCACTCTAGTGTCCATGGTCTTTATCGGCTATTCTGTTGGGGGTATTCTTGCTGCAGTGTTTGGCATAATTTTCACCCCAACAGTATGGCAAGCAGTCTTCTGGATTGGCGCCTTTCCTCTCTTGTTATTGCCTCTTATGATAAAAACCTTGCCGGAATCAGTGAACTATCTGCTGAAAAAAGAAAAATACCATGAACTTGGACAAGTATTACAAAAGATTCAACCAGAACATAAGCCTCTTTCTTTCTACAAAAATGAAGAGGTAGAATCGAAAAAATCCATGCCAGTCATTAAACTTTTTGAACAGAAACGGGGAGTAAGTACTCTCATGTTTTGGAGTGCGAACTTTATGTGCCTTCTCATGGTCTACGGATTAAATACCTGGCTCCCGAAATTAATGGGAAACGCCGGTTATCCCTTAGGGTCCAGTTTAACTTTCCTATTAGTGCTCAATGTAGGTGCCATTATAGGAACCATCTTTGGCGGATATTTTGCTGACAAGGGGTCTACGAAAAAAGTATTAATTTTTTTCTATCTCATGGGTGGAGCTTCTCTTCTATTACTGGGCTTTAAATCTAATACTTTTATCCTCTATGCCCTTGTCTTTTTGGCAGGAGCAGGGACTATCGGCACCCAAAATATCGCCAACTCGAATATCTCCCAATACTATCCTGCCTATATTCGTTCTACAGGAATGGGGATGGCCTTTGGCATTGGCCGTATTGGTGCCATTGTAGGGCCAACCCTGGGGGGCGTCCTTCTCTCCATGAATGTCTCATTACAAATCAACTTTCTCGTATTCGCTATTCCGGGAGTGATTGCCACCATTGCCATTTCTCTTGTACAGGAACGATATAGCAATAGAGGAGTTATGGTGAAAACCGATACCCTGGACCCTGCAGCAAAGCTAGATATGGCATAAATAAAATAACCATGTGAAAAGGGGTCTCCTTAGGTGGAGGCCCCCTTCTCTAGTAAAGGACAATAAAAAATGTTAGCATAGACATTAAAGAAAATTTGGCCCGCAAAAACTACTTTTTGTTAAAGGAGATAATATGAACGAAATCAAAAAAGGAGCCGGAATACAGTCTCTGCAAATCGGATTATCTATTGTTGATATTGTCGCGCACCACGGGCAACCTATGTCTTTTATGGACATCTTTGAAATATCTAAAATCACAAAAAGTAACCTGTATAAATATTTGAACACGTTAACGGCCACTAGCTTTCTTTTTCGTGATAAGTATACAGGCCTATACACCCTTGGCAGTAAACTAGTTGAGTATGGCATGTCATCAATTAACAGGGAAAATATATTAGACCGTGTAACTCCCTACTTACAAGAATTAAATAAACTGTCACAAGAAACAATCATCTTCTCCATTTGGACAGGTAACGGCCCTATGGTTGTAAGAATTATTAACAGTACCAAAGGGATTTTAAATGTAGGAGCCCAATTGGGAACTCTCCTTCCCATCCACTCATCTGCAGGCAAATTATTCGCGGCCTATAAAAAAGAGAATGAAATAGAGGCATGGAAAAAGATTGGAATGAACGAGGAGAAAGGCCAATTCATGGAAAAAGAATTGGAAAAAGTGCGAAGTGAACGAATTGCCATAAGTACACAACCCTTAGCTCCATCCATAAACTCCGTAGGTGTGCCCATTCTGAACTTTAGCCAGGAAATTTTAGGGACCATAACCATTGCCGGATTTAACGATTCCCTTCCCATGGCAAAGGATCACCCTACTATTCAGGAGTTAATCCGTATGGGACAGGAAATTTCCATAGGATATGGGGATCACTCAGTACAAAAAGAACAAAAGGCTTAAAAACCCTTTCGTTCTTTTTTTTATTATTGAATTTTCTGAATTTTATTGAAATTTCATCCCTTATTTCTTATAATCACTATAGAGAACATGGTTATCTATTTTTATAATTAAAAGTTTTTATAAAACATTGGGGGGTAAACCATGATGAGGCAAATTAATATCAATAATTATATTGGCGATCAAAAGTTTAACCGCTTTCATTTAACCCTACTCCTAAGTTGTATCTTCATTATTGTGGTAGACGGCTATGATATGTTTATGCTTGGAACGATTTTGCCTGCGTTGATGAAAGAATGGGGTATTTCCCCTGTAACCGCTGGAAAAATAGGAAGTTATGCATTATTTGGCATGATGGTTGGAGCGATGGTTTTCGGACCTTTAGCCGATCGATTTGGCAGAAAAAATATCATTTTAATATGTACCACCATCTTCACACTTTTCACTTTCACATCTGGCTTTTCTAATAATCCCTCTTCATTTGGTTTACAACGCTTTCTTGCAGGGGTAGGGTTAGGCGGCGTAATGCCAAACCTCATTGCATTAGTAACTGAATACGCACCGAAAAAGCTTCGTAGCACTCTCGTGGCTATCATGTTTAGTGGACATGCCTTTGGGGGAATTACCGCTTCACTGGGAGCATTAGTATTATTGCCCCTTTATGATTGGCGTGCAGTTGTATGGATTTCTATTATTCCTTTACTGATCATCCCTATTCTGTATAAAGTAATGCCTGAATCCTACGCATATTACATGAAATCAAAACAGAAGGCAAAACTCATCGCCACATTAAATAGGATGAATAAAAATACCCAGTTTACTGAACAAGATGAATTCATCATGAATGTTTCAGATGATCCTGAGGCCTCGTTTAAAAAGTTATTTACGGAAAAACGGGCACTAAGTACCTTTATGTTTTGGACCGCTGCATTTATGTCCTTGTTAGTGATGTATGGGTTAAGCACCTGGTTGCCAAAAATTATGCAATCCTCTGGTTATCCTGTTGGATCAAGCCTTCTTTTCTTAATTACTCTTAATTTAGGAGCAGTGACTGGTGCCATCTTTGGAGGTAAACTTGCTGACAAATTCGGCTCTCGCTTTATCTTGCTTTTTTTCTTTACCTTTGGTTTTTTAGCTCTATCTGCTTTAAGCTTAAAACCAAATGTAATTTTCCTTTATGCTCTGCTCTTCATTGCAGGAGCTACAACTACAGGAACACAAATTATTACCAATGCCTATGTGTCACAATACTATCCATCAGGAATCCGTTCTACAGGCGTTGGCTGGGAACTAGGGGTTGGAAGAATTGGAGGAATCCTTGGTCCTACCCTTGGAGGATTACTGTTAAGTGCGCAACTTCCACTACACTATAATTTCCTGGCATTTGCTATTCCTAGCATTATCGGTGGTGCTGCTATCTTTTTAGTACAAGATAAATATGGACAGGCCAAAAGAATGGCAGAAAGAATGGATTATGTACCAGAGACATCGACAGTATAACTATAATGAAGGAGCGAGCTCAATTATGAGTTCACTCCTTTTTTACTTTATTCATTATAGCGAATAATATAAAACTCCATCTTTCTTCGTGACTCCAATTTGATACTGGGTTGTCAGCAAATCAAGATGCCCCAGTGTTTCTGATATAGTTAACGGCAATACGGTATGGTTTAAGTGAGGAAACAAAAGGCGAGAAAGCTCATAGGCTGTTTTCTCCCCATCCTGTAAAAATCCCCGTAACCTATTCCCCCGATCCCAGTTTTTATGAAGCCTTTGCAGAATCAATTCTTGATGGTTAGTGATTGCTTCCCCATGGGCCGAAAAGACAATATCAATATTCTTATTGGCGCACATGCCCAGGGATGTGCGGTACTGCAATAATGTCATAGGCCGTTGGCTTCCCTGGTTTTGGGGAGGTTCGATAAATGCATTGGATGATACATGCTTGATAATGTGGTCCCCGGCAATCAACACCCGATCTTCCTCACGATATAAGGCAATATGGCTCTGGGTATGCCCCGGAGTATAAAGAACCTTCCACTCAGATAAATGAGGTACTGTTTGCTCATGTCCAACAACTTCATCAATCTGGCTGGGTTCCGAAAACTCCATTAATTCCTGGTGAAACTCATCAATTATCGTGAAATATTCCTTTGGAACACCACATTCTTCATACAGGTCTTTAAAAAACTGATCATGGTAAACCATGAATTCCTCATTTAGCTGTATATACGGAACAGCTAGGGGATGGGCAATGGTTGTAGCCCCAGAGGCTTTTCTGATTTGTTCTAGTAAACCGCAATGGTCCACATGTTGATGGGTTAGAATGACTTGTTGTATATCGCTAATCTTGTATCCATATTGACCTAATCCTTTGGATAATATATTCCAGGCTTCTTTTGTGAGAGGGCCTGCATCCACAAGGGTCAACTTCTCCCCTTCAATGAGATAAAGATTAATTGGTCCTACAGAAAACGGGGTGGGTATTTCTATTTTATATAATCCCCGTGCTATTTCTCCTGGTTTCCCCTTCCAACTCCTATCTATCATCTGTATTTTGACCTCCGATTTTAGTTTACAGTTCAAGTAATATCATTATAGCAATTATTTTTAAATGATTCTAACAAATGATAGGTAATATGCCACATTTAATGTAAAGAAAGCCTCTTCTATATGAAATATATATTAACCCCAATTTACCATATTAGGAATTTATTAAGAAATTGTGTCATATATTGTATTTGCCTATATATGGTAGTAACATTAGGACTGTAAGGAACGTACGAGCCGCCCCAACACTGGGAGGCAAATCATTTAAAGGGGGAAACAATGATGGAAATGTGTATGGACATGAATATGATGATGTGCATGGAACGAATGATGTGTGAGATGAAATGCATGAATATGATGATGGAACAAATGGGGAGCATGGAGAACTGCACAATGGACATGGACATGATGATGGCCAAGATGCAAGAATGCGATGAAATGATGGCCACCATGATGAAAATGATGGTTGAAATGAAAGCAAAATGCTGTTAATTCATTAGCCTGCCATGCTATCTCCTCATTTGAGGGGATAGTTTTTTTTATCATAAGATTAATACACACTAGTTTGACTTGTATACATATACAATTAATAATTGGGCTATTTGCCACCTAGACAAAACCAAGTAATTTTATTAGAATAATAATAAATT
>CALNBV010000008.1 GCA_937874515.1 uncultured Paenibacillaceae bacterium
TCCATTATCAAGGTGTACAAGATCAAATTCAAAAACTTGCTTCTTTCCCGGGAAATTTGACTCTTCGTCCCTTTATTTATAATATGCCAGAGGTATTAGCAGGCATTGATTTAATTGTAAACCGGGCAGGGGCTTCTTTTCTTGCGGAGATTACTGCCCTTGGCATTCCTTCCATTTTAATTCCATCCCCTTATGTTACAAATAACCATCAAGAAAAAAATGCGAGATGGGTGGAAAGACAGGGAGCGGGTATGGTTATTCTTGAAACGGAACTAACGGGTAAAGTGTTGTTGCAGACCATTAACCAAATTTTAAGTAACCCTCAAGTAAATCAAAAAATGGGGGAAGCTGCAAAGAGCCTGGGACAACCGGAAGCAGCAACGTTAATTTATGAACAACTAAAAGCCATCACCCGTTCCTAATGTCACACTGTAACCTGACGGGGCATAGACTGAATTAGGCACGTGACCTATCGGATTTCAGTGCAGGCATTCGATTGAAGGAGGTTCTTACATGCAGAAATTAATAAATGAATTAGAAGAAGCTCAGATTGGAACAATCCTCGTCGAGGAACCCATGTCCAACCATACAACGTGGAAAATTGGGGGACCAGCGGATCTTTTCATTGAACCAACTGATAAATATAAACTAGCCCACAGTTTAAAAGTAATAAAGAAATATCAAGTACCCTGGATCGTCATAGGAAAAGGGTCAAATTTACTAGTTAGAGATCAAGGAATACGGGGTGTAGTCATTAAACTTTCGGAAGGGTTCAGTCATATTTCCTTTCATGATAATGAAGTGACAGTAGGTGCGGGATATTCCTTTATTCGTCTGGCGGTGATGGCTGGGAAAGAGGGCCTGACTGGTTTGGAATTTGCCGGTGGAATCCCTGGTACGGTTGGAGGAGCCATCTATATGAATGCCGGTGCACATGGATCCGATGTCTCACGTATTCTTAAAGATGCTGAAGTGTTACTTGAGAACGGTGATTTGGTAAAATATAAGCCGGAAGAATTGGAGTTTGCGTATCGAACTTCTCTTTTTCAAACGAGGAAAGCCATTGTAATAGAAGCAACCTTTCAATTAACCCATGGCGATCGTAAAGAAATTGCGAAGCAAATGGCAACACATAAGGATCGACGAAGATTAACGCAGCCCCTTACCATGCCATGTGCAGGCAGTGTTTTTCGCAATCCGCCAGGCGATCATGCTGGACGCTTGATTGAAAGTGCAGGTTTAAAGGGTTTGAAGGTCGGCGGGGCACAAGTCTCCGAAAAACATGCCAATTTCATAGTGAATTGTGGTAACGCAACAGCGCAAGATGTCCTTACCTTAATAGAGCAAGTCAAACAAACTATTCAAGAAAGGTTTCATGTGACGTTGGTCCCTGAAGTGTTAGTGCTGGGTGAGGGTTAAACGGAGGTGAAACATTGGAGACGTTTGCGATAGAGGGAGGGATCCCTCTCTCGGGAGAGCTACGGGTTCAAGGCGCTAAAAATGCGGCTCTCCCCATACTGGCTGCCACTGTACTGGCAGGGGGTTCTTATATCATTCACGATGTACCCCACCTCTTAGATATTAAAGTGATGTTAGAAATTTTATCTTCGCTAGGCGCAACAACCTCTCATAACGAAAAAACAGTTCATATTGATACAAGAAACATAGATTCATCCTATGTACCAAGAGATTTAATGGGCAGAATGAGGTCATCAATCTTTTTGATGGGTCCTTTAATAGGACGGTTTGGAGAAGTTACTCTATCTCGTCCAGGGGGATGTGCAATCGGGGAGCGGCGCATTGATTTGCATCTAAAAGGTCTGCAAGCTCTTGGTGTTGAAATTATTGAAGAAGATGGATTGATTTTTTGTAGGGGAAACCATTTAAAAGGATCACAAATTTTTTTGGATTATCCCAGTGTTGGAGCTACTGAGAATATTATGATGGCTGCAGTGAAAGCGGAAGGAACAACTATCATACAAAATGCTGCTCGTGAACCAGAAATCATTGACTTACAGAATTTCCTCAATGTTCTGGGGGCAAAAATACATGGTGCCGGTACAGAAACCATTACCATTGATGGTGTTTCCAACTTAGAAGCCACAGAATATACCATTATTCCTGACCGAATTGTAGCAGGAACCATGTTGCTAAGCGCCTTAATTACTGGAGGTTCAGTTACTTTAACCAATGTGAATCCGTCCCATATGATGGCATTAATTGATGCAGTCCAACAATGTGGTGTTGAAATCGAATTTGACCATGATATAATTAAAACAAGTTCTAACAAACCATGGCAATGTACCAATCGAATATTAACTTCACCTTATCCCGGATTTCCAACAGATATGCAGGCTCAGATGATGTCCTTTTTATCCCTAGCTGAGGGTTGCAGTATGTTGCAAGAAACGGTATTTGATGCGAGATTTAAACATGTAAATGCATTGAATCGTTTGGGAGCAGATATCTTAGTAGATTACAATACGGCTTTTATCCGTGGAGTTCCCCGTTTATATGGAGATGTGGTTGAAGCAACAGATTTACGAGCTGGTGCAGCCCTGGTCCTTGCTGGATTAGCAGCAGAAGGCCAAACGATAGTAAAAGAAATCTATCATATTGATCGTGGCTATGACAAAATAGATGAACAATTAACCTGTTTAGGCGCGAATATCAAACGAATGGATTTGCCTGAATAATAGAATAAACCGAAGACGGATTGGAATCACTGGGCGGCATATTTTTCAGTATGCCGCTTTTATAAGTTTAAAGACAGGTGAAGGATATGGCGAGTACGCAGAAAGTACCACGTTTGCGTGTGGTTAAAAAGAAAAAAAGAAAAAATCGCAGATTAATTTTTCTCCTATTCTTATTTTTTATGTCATTGCTCCTCATTTTATTCGTCCGTTCTTCATTTGGGAATATTTCTGTGTTAGTGAAAGGAAATCAATGGGTTTCAAATGAGGAAATTATTAAAAATATGGAGATTAAATCAGGTTCTCTTTTATTTTTCATTGATAAAGACGAAATAGAACAACACATTCGTTCCTCCTTCCCTCTAATTCAGAATATTGCTATTCAAAAGAAATATCCGGGCACATTGGAAGTCACCATTACTGAAAAAAATGTGGTAGCTTACTTGCAGAAGGATGGCAAATCTTATCCGGTATTTGAAAATGGAACGATTTTGTTTTCACGTTTTTTATCAGAACCATTCGGGGACAAGCCCCGTCTAAACTCATGGACAGATTATAAACTTCTTTCAACGTTTATTAAGGAATTGAATCAACTGGAACCAGGGGTGAAATCCCTGATTTCAGAAATTGTTTTTAAGAAGGATGGAACTCATCCAGATTCCCTTGTTCTCTACATGAAGGAAGGGTATGAAGTTCGAACAACGATAGCAGGATTTGCAAATAATATGGCCTGGTATCCCTCTTTTGTAAAAAGTTTAAAACAAGAAGGAAATAATAGCGGAATTATTTATCTTGCAGAGGTGAAGTACTTTGAACCTTATCAAACCCAGTAAAGCAGAAATGAAAAGAAAGTTTAAAGTTCGGAAAATTCATGTGTATCTTACCCTTGTCCTCCTCGTGCTAGGCTTCTTAATCTCTTATTCTGTTCAGTTTACCTTTAATAATTTTGGAGATCTGGCTTCCCTTCGCGATAGTGATTGGGAGAGAATGGTTAGGATGAACGAACAAGTTCTTAATGAACGGGAAAAAAATGCATTATTGGAAGAACGATTGCAAACCGTGCGTTCTCAGGTTGGTGCTAAAGAGAAAGAATTATCACAGAGTGCTAATGTTGACAGTGGTGTAATTAATGAACTGGATATGATGCGGATGCAAGCCGGATTAATTCCAGTGACAGGTACGGGTGTAATCGTTACCTTAGATGACAGCAAAGCTCTTCGCAATAATTTTGAAGGCATTGTCCATGATCGATATATCCGTGATGTGGTTAATGAATTATGTGCCGCAGGGGCTGAAGGGATTTCCATTAATGATGAACGTCTTATAAGCAGTTCAACGGTTCGTTGTGTAGGGCCTACAGTGACTGTTAATGATACCAAAATTGCCCCGCCTTTTGTTATAAAGGCCATTGGCAATGAGAATACCTTGTCCTCTGCTTTGCAAATGCCAGGAGGCGTAGTAGAAATATTGCGCAAAAAAGACATCAATATTACCGTTAAAAAAGAACAAAAAATAGATTTGCCTGGATTTATTAGCAATAAAAACTATACTGTACAGAGATAGAAGAGAAAAAAGAGGGGATGACAGATGGGAAAAAACAGAAAAGTCCCATTGATTATTACAGTCATTAATCTAATTATGGGTTTTATGTTGGCCATTCAATACCAATCCATGAAGACAACCTATGCTGTTGGACAGCAGGATTTTTCCACACTCCGGCAAAACTTGCAAAAAGAAATGGAGCGCCGTGATGGGTTATTAAATGATATTAACAAATATGATAATCTTTTAAATAAATATAATACATCTGGTGGGGAAATTCGTAGCCAGCTGGTGGAAGAACAATTACTTGAAGCGAAAAAAGCTGGTGGATTTACGGAAGTGACAGGTTCAGGAATCATAATTACAATCGATGATCCCAATAGCATTAAAAACGTAGAAACCCCTGTTTATGATCAGGACTTGCTAGATTTAACAAGCCTCCTGTTTGCTAATGGAGCTCAGGGGATTTCTATTAATGATTATCGTCTCATTGCAACCTCTTCTATTCGAAATATAGGTGAAAGCCAAATTCAGGTAGACACCCGTCCCATTATGATGCCTTTTGTCATTAAGGTGATTGGTAATCCACAAAACCTGGAAACTGCTTTGAAAATCCCCGGAGCAGATGGGGACTCCATGGAAAATTGGTTTCAATTTTTGAATAAAACATTTGTTATTACGAAAAAGGATCAATTAACCGTTCCAGCTTACAATGGAAATAACCGCATTAAATATATGAAACCAAGTGTTCAAAAAGGAGCGTAAATTAGTATATGTGGTTACCCCTTTTAGGTCTTATAATAGGAGTTGTACTAGGTCTTTTCTTTGAGTTTCAGGTTCCCGATGAATACCGAAACTATCTTTCCATTGCCATTTTAGCAGCTTTGGATACAGTGTTTGGGGGGATTCGAGCCTATTTGCAGAACTTCTTTGATATTAAAGTGTTTATGTCAGGGTTTTTCTTTAATACCCTCCTTGCTGCTGCCCTTGCTTTCTTAGGTGTGTATATGGGTGTGGACTTATATTTAGCAGCTATTTTTGCTTTTGGTGTACGATTATTTAACAATCTGGCTGTAATTCGCCGAATCCTTATTGGAAAATGGTTTGGCGAAAAAGAACAAACCGATCAATGGGATGAGTAATTTTTTTATGGTTTAAAGAAAAATTTCTAATCTGCAAAAAAAGGGAATCCTATGATTGTGTGGAAATAAATACAGGAGATTCTAAGCTAAAGGAGGTGCCATACGTTGAGCAACAGTGATTATATAATCAGCTTAGATATCGGTACATCCAAAGTGAAAGTCATTATTGGTGAAATCCATGGAGGCTCTATTAATATAGTAGGTGTGGGCCAGTCGGATTCACATGGCATTAAGAAAGGTTCCATTGTTGATATAGATGAAACTGTTCAATCAATTCGTGAGGCAGTAGAACGAGCAGAGGGAATGGTAGATATATCCATAGAGAATGTGATTGTAGGCATATCCGGTAACCATATTCAACTCCAGGCCAGTCGAGGCGTAGTAGCTGTTTCTAGCGAGAACAAAGAAATCGGTGACGAAGACATTGCACGGGTAATGAAAGCTGCCCAGGTCATTGCAGTTCCACCTGAAAGAGAAATGATTGATGTCGTCCCTATGCAATATATTGTGGATGGACTTGATGAAATTAATGATGCTCGTGGAATGGTTGGCGTACGTCTTGAAATGGAAGGAATGATTGTAACCGGATCGAAGACTGTTATACATAATTTGATCCGATGTGTAGAGCGGGCTGGACTCCAGATTGTAGGCATGTACTTATTGCCACTGGCTACTGGTGAAATCGCTCTTACCCGTGATGAGAAAAATTTGGGAGTTGTTCTTGTTGATATGGGAGCAGGGTCTACGACTTTGTCTGTTTTTGAAATGGGTGTTCTAACATCCTTTTCAGTTCTTCCCATTGGGGGAGAGTACATTATCAATGATATCGCCATTGGATTGCGAACAACGAAAGAATCAGCCAGGCAAATCTTATTGAAATATGGTTGTGCTTTAATGGAAGAAGCCAATAAGGATGTCCGATTTAGGGTAAAACGTATTGGAAGCGATGTGGAACGGGATTATAATCAGGTTGAGCTATCTACGATTATTGAATCGCGAGTCGCTGAACTATTTAACTTTGTTGAAGATGAATTGATTCGTTTGGGTTATGATACCCACATCCCAAATGGATTCGTATTAACAGGAGGCGTAGCCAATATTCCTGGTGTCCTGGAATTGGCCCGGGAAGAATGGTTGGCACCTGTGAGAATAGCAATACCCGATTACATTGGCGTTCGAGATCCTTCTTATACTCCTGGAGTTGGATTAATTAAGTATGCTTCTAAGTTCTTACGTGAGCTTCCAAGACAGCAGGAACCGAAACCTGTTCCAGCGAAAACCAATCGAAAACCTGTTTCTCACCAGGAGCACAAGGAACAAGGTGGCATGATCGAAAAGGTGAAGAATTGGTTTAGCGAGTTTATTTAAGGCTGTCATGTTAAATGAGGGGGACTTATATATATGTTGGAATTCGACTTAGAATACGATACATTGGCACAGATTAAAGTTATTGGTGTAGGTGGCGGCGGAAGCAACGCTGTGAACCGCATGATTGACAGCGGCATTCAAGGTGTCGAATTTATCGCTGTGAATACAGATTATCAAGCCCTTAATCTCTCTAAAGCTCAGCATAAGCTGCAAATTGGAGGGAAGTTAACCCGGGGTTTAGGTGCTGGGGCCAATCCAGAAGTAGGGAAAAAGGCAGCAGAAGAAAGCCGGGAACAAATTGAAAATGCCCTTCGTGGCGCTGACATGGTTTTTGTCACTGCCGGTATGGGAGGTGGGACGGGTACTGGTGCCGCTCCCGTTATTGCTGAAATTGCCAAAGAAATTGGCGCTTTAACCGTTGGGGTAGTCACCCGCCCCTTTACCTTTGAAGGCCGCAAACGCTCTCAGCAGGCATACAATGGAATTAATGCTCTAAAAGAAAAAGTAGATACCCTCATTGTCATTCCTAATGATCGCCTTCTTGAAATTGTGGATAAAAATACCCCAATGCTTGAAGCTTTCCGGGAAGCGGATAATGTATTGCGTCAGGGGGTTCAAGGGATCTCTGACCTTATTGCTGTTCCTGGTTTAATCAACCTGGACTTTGCCGATGTGAAAACCATTATGACAGAACGGGGTTCTGCATTAATGGGTATCGGGATTGCCACAGGGGAAAACCGGGCAACAGAAGCTGCGAAGAAAGCCATTTGCAGCCCCTTATTGGAAACGTCAATCGATGGCGCACGTGGTGTTCTCATGAATATTACTGGCGGAAGCAATCTTAGTCTTTATGAAGTGAACGAAGCGGCTGATATTGTAGCTTCTGCATCTGATGAAGAAGTGAATATGATTTTCGGTGCTGTGATTAATGATAATCTTAAGGATGAAATTGTTGTTACGGTCATTGCAACGGGTTTTGAACAAAGCCAACAAGAGCTACCTAACCCACGCAGCAGTAATCCGATTCAACAACAACAAGCAGCCATGAAGCAAGCTCGCCAACAAGCAGCTGCAACTCAACAACAACCCATTCAGGAAGAAAGAGATCCTCGCTCCGTTCCTTTTACAGGAGATAGTTTGGATATTCCTACTTTCCTGAGAAATCGTCGCCGTAAAGATAAATAATAACACTGTGTAAATATAGAAGGCCCTGGGCTATGCCCGGGGCCTTTTACTATACATGAACAAAAGGTAAAAATTTCATTCACACAGTTTTCATTACTGAAAATTTCCAATCTATTATATTATCTAAGTAACACTATTTGTTAAATCTATTACTTGCACCATTGGGGGATTATTATGACTCAATATACAGTAGAAGAGATGATGAAAGCGTTTGCTAAAGATGCTGTTGAATTCGGACAAGAATATGATAAGAATTTGGATTATTCAGAGGATAGCGTTAAAGAAATTGACAATATTCTAGAAATGGTACATCGCTCTCTCCCTATAGATTTCAAAACAAAAATAGTGAATCCAGGGCCTTCAGAACAAAAATTAGCAACAATCTCTAAAATATATGGTGCATATATTGGGGAAGTAATACAGAAGCATTATGGCGGTAAGTGGTCCATCGAAATGAATACAATTATTTTCACTATGGGGGAAACAAAACTATTTCTCCCAGCGAAAGTATACCAACGAATTAAAAATGGATCAGAAGAAAATGTGTGGTACTATTATCAATTATTAAAGCAGGATTTTGAAGAAAGCGGTGTCTAACATTGTCTTAAAAAGATAAGCATAATTTGTCTGAATTTTTCATACGATTTAAGGACAATATTACCCTTTTCTATGTGATAATAAATTAAAAGCAGATAGTTAAGGAGGGAGATCAATGCGGTGAAGGTTTACGCGGACCTTGTAATCATAACCAATTTTATTTTTGATCTACTTTTGCTCCTCTTAACTGCAAGAATCAGAAATGTACAGGTCAAAAAGATTCGATTCATATTGGCTTCCTTACTAGGTGCTTTTTATTCCATTTTTCTTTTGTATCCGGAACTTTCCCTGGGATACACCCTGCTTTCGAAGCTCTTATTCTCTGCATTCATGATTTGGATTGCTTTTGGCAAGATGGGAATGTGGGCCTTTATCCAAAGTTTTTTAACATTTTATGGGGTTTCCATTTTCATGGGAGGAGGAATTTTTGCTCTCCAATACCTTAGCCAACAATCGGTTACTGTATCAGGGGGGATTGCCTTTTCCTATGGAAAACCAAGTTTTTTATTTATTGCTGTTAGTTTTTTTATTTTGTGGTGGTTTGCCGAAAAAGGATACAAATCATTAAAAGTCACTCGCCAGAAAGAAACCCAATATGTGAAAACCCACATTGAAATTCATGGTACAGCTTTGTCCTGTACAGGCTTTATCGATACGGGGAATCAATTATATGATGCCCTATCCCGCACCCCTGTCACCATTACGGAATTATCCCTGTGGAAGGATTATCTTCCCGTTTCTCTTTATGAATGGATCTCCACGAATGATACCCTTACAACACCTCCTTCTAATGTGCCTGCTGAATGGGTGGGACGAATTCGCCTCATCCCTTATCGAACAGTCTCCAGTCAAAGTAGTTTTCTAGTGGCATTGCGTCCTGACAAAGTTTTCTTTGAGAAAGATGGAATTGAATATTGTCCGGAAAAAATGTTAATTGGCTTACGCACAGGGAGTCTTGCCTCTGATGGAAGCTATCAAGCAGTAGTACATTCTTGTGTGCTACAGGGCTATAGTAATGAAATAGCCTCCTAAAATTAGGTTAAAGGGGGAGAGATTGTGATTGCAAAATGGCGTTTAATTCTTACATTATGGTTTTATCGTGTTTTATTGTTGTTAGGTCTTAAAGGTGAAGAAGTTCATTATATTGGTGGAAGTGAAGCTCTTCCCCCACCGTTAAATAGGGAAGAAGAAGAATACTTATTAGGAAAACTCCATACGGGAGATTCGGCAGTTCGCGCCATGTTGATTGAACGGAATTTACGCCTGGTGGTGTATATCGCCCGAAAATTTGAAAATACGGGAATTAATATTGAAGACCTTGTCAGTATAGGGACCATTGGTTTAATTAAGGCAGTCAATACTTTTGACCCAGAGAAGAAAATTAAACTGGCAACCTATGCTTCCCGTTGTATTGAAAACGAAATTCTCATGTTTCTTCGCAGAAACAGTAAAATAAAATCTGAAGTTTCTTTTGATGAACCCCTAAACATCGATTGGGATGGCAACGAATTATTGCTTTCTGATGTATTAGGTACAGAAAATGATATTATCTATCGGGATTTAGAAGAACAGGTTGATAAAAAATTATTATATAACGCTCTTGATAAGCTCTCGGAGAGGGAACGGGTAATTATGGAACTCCGCTTTGGCCTTAGTGGTGAAGAGGAAAAAACCCAGAAAGATGTAGCAGATATGCTGGGGATTTCCCAGTCCTATATCTCCCGTTTAGAAAAGAGAATTATCAAGCGGTTGCAAAAAGAGTTTCATAAAATGATCTAAGGATTGTCATTCTCAATTTTTCCCCCTGCATAATTTTTCCCCTGACGGAGATACTTAACAGTAACACGCTTGCTCCATCAGGAGGGAAACAGATGACACGTAACAAGGTGGAAATTTGTGGAGTAGATACTTCAAAATTGCCGGTTTTAACCAACGTTGAAATGAGAGCATTATTTGTCCGGCTCCAAAACGGAGAATATGCAGCAAGAGAAAAGTTAGTGAATGGAAATCTTCGTCTTGTTTTAAGCGTCATCCAACGTTTCAATAATCGGGGTGAATTTGTCGATGATTTATTTCAAGTCGGTTGTATTGGTTTGATGAAAGCCATCGACAATTTTGATCTAAGCCAGAATGTAAAATTTTCAACCTATGCTGTCCCAATGATTATTGGAGAAATTAGAAGATACTTGCGGGATAACAATCCCATACGGGTTTCTCGTTCTCTACGGGATATTGCTTATAAAGCGTTACAAATTAGAGATTCATTAACCAATAAAAACTCGCGAGAACCAACCATATTTGAAATTTCAGAGGAACTTAATGTTCCGAAAGAAGATGTAGTGTTTGCCCTTGACGCAATTCAAGACCCGGTTTCACTTTTTGAACCGATTTATCAGGATGGTGGAGACCCGATTTTTGTAATGGATCAAATTAGTGATGAAAAAAACAAGGATATTCAATGGGTGGAAGAAATAGCCCTAAAAGAAGCGATGCGCCGGTTAAATGATCGAGAAAAACTGATTGTTTCCATGCGATTCTTTGAAGGGAAAACCCAGATGGAAGTGGCCGATGAAATTGGCATTTCCCAGGCACAGGTATCCAGATTGGAAAAAGCAGCAATTGCACAAATGCAAAAACATGTACATTAGTAAAGAAAACGCACTCCTTGCCTTAAGGGAGTGCGTTTTTCTTTTACATCATAACTTCATTGTCGGCGAGGAACTGGCACTTTTTTAATTGAAATGCGTCATTTTTTATAGGACATTTCCACTGCTACCCACATATAATAAAGTAATTGAAATCTTCGTGGAGCAGAAACGGAGGAGCCCATGCTTAAAATCTCTGAATTTCAAGCGAAAGATGTTGTTAATGTGTTAGATGGGAAGAATCTAGGGCAAATCACGGATCTTGAATTAAATGTGAGCCTTGGACGAATTGATGCGATTGTGGTCCCAGGAAAGGTAAATGCCAAATTTCTCGGATTGTTTGGCAATGGAAATGAGATTGTGATTCCCTGGAGGAACATTGTGAAGATTGGCAGAGATGTAATTCTTGTACGTTTGGATGAAACGATAATGGCCCCAATAACTGATCCGGAAAATATGAACACCAATTATCGTCCCTAATGTTCATTTGCAACAAGGAATGATAAGATGGCATAAAGGGAGGGATCATGATGGACGCTTTTCAATCAAGAAAAGATGACGTCACCTTGCATCTTATCTCCTGGGAGGATCGGTGGCCCCAGCTGGTAACGGGTTTTTCTACTAGGAAAGAAGGATTTAGCCAGGCGCCTTATTCTGGTTTAAATTGTGGTTTGCATGTGGGTGACAGTATAGATACAGTTATTGAAAATCGCAAAAAACTTGCTCATTTAGTGGGTTTTCCTTTTGACACATGGACTTGTGGTGAACAAGTCCATGGGAATCAAGTGAAAATTGTAACAGAAGAAGAGATTGGTTCTGGCCGCATATCCCATAAAGATGCCATTAAAGGGATCGACGGGTTGTTAACAGATAAAAAAGGGGTTTTTCTTGCTTCCTTTTATGCTGATTGTGTTCCTGTCTTTTTTTATGCCAGGTCAAAAGAGGTAATCGGGATTGCCCATGCAGGGTGGAAAGGGACAACATCCCGTATTGTAGAACAAATGCTACACACACTAGAGAAAAACTGGGGAGTATTACCCCAGGATGTCTTTGCAGCGATTGGACCATCCATTCATGAATGTTGTTATGAAGTGAACAATGTGGTAATGGATCAGGTTAGAGAAGTTCTTGGACCGGACAGAGAAAAGGTCATTCATATGACTTCTGATGACAAAGGTATGTTAAATCTCCAAGAAACCAATCGAATTTTGCTTGAAAAAGCAGGAGTTTTACCAGACCATATCGAACTGAGTCAATTATGTACAGGTTGTAATACGGATCTTTTTTTCTCCCATCGCAAAGAAGGGGGAAAAACGGGACGAATGATTGCGTTCATTGGCTTGAAAGAGGTGTAAACCCATTGCGTGGTGTTGAAGATAATTATCGGCATATACTTGACCGAATTGCAGAAGCGTGTGCTCGTACCGGTCGTTCTCCTGAAGAAGTGAATGTAATTGCTATTACTAAATATGTATCCCTTGAAACCACGAGGGCTGCCCTGGATGCAGGGATCATGCATATTGGTGAAAGCAAAGCACAGAACGCTGTTCCTAAATGGGAGCAATTGGGAAATCGAGGAAACTGGCATTTTATCGGCCATTTACAAACAAATAAAGTAGGGGCAATCCTGGGGAAATTTACATACCTTCATTCCCTGGACAGGCTCTCTTTGGCAAAAGAGTTAGAGAAAAAAGGGAAGCAAGCTGGAGTGGTTACTCGTTGCATGGTTCAGGTTAATATTTCTGGCGAAGAAACGAAACAGGGATTGTCTCCAGAAGAGGTACTGCCCTTCTTAAAGGATATAGAATCCTATCAACATCTTGAAGTGATTGGCTTAATGACTATGGCACCCTACGTAGAAGATCCGGAGGAAACAAGATGGGTTTTCCGGAATTTACGAGAAATGCGTAATCAACTGCAAAAAGAACAGTTGGCCAATGCTCCACTCCAACACTTAAGTATGGGGATGTCCAATGATTATGAAGTTGCAGTGGAAGAAGGGGCTACCTTTATACGAATTGGAACGGCATTAGTTGGTAATGAGATTGATTAATTCATTCCTGGGGGGGTCAAGATGGGGTTTGTAAGTAAAATTAAAGACTTTTTTTCATTAGGTACTGATGAGTATTACGAGGAAATCGTAGAAGAGGAAGAAATTATCGAAGAAGAATATATTAAGCCAAAAAAGAACAAACAAGTAAATACCGCAGGAAATGTAGTGAATCTCCATGCTGTGAAAGATCAAGGGGTTCGCATGATTCTTATGGAACCACGTTCTTATGAAGAAGCACAGGAAATTGCAGACCATCTTCGTTCACGCCGGGGCGTTGTGTTGAATTTGCAACGGGTGACTCAAGAACAAGCAAAGAGAATTGTAGATTTTCTCAGTGGAACGGTTTATGCTCTAAATGGAGATATTCAAAAAATTGGTCCCGGTATCTTTATTTGTGTTCCTGAACAATTTGAAATGCAAGGTAATATTTCGGAACTTCTTTTTGAAGAACGAGGCATTTAATCGTAGAGGTGATTGTATTGAGTTTTATTTTACAAGTAATAAACACGCTTTTTTATGTTTACATGTACATGATAATTGGTTATGTATTAATGTCATGGTTTCCTAATTTAAGGGAATCTACCATTGGTCAGATATTAGGCCGCCTGGTTGAACCATATCTCGCCATTTTCCGAAGAATTATTCCTCCATTAGGCCCTATGGATTTTTCACCTATCGTGGCGATTATCGCCCTTTCACTAGCACAAAATGGGTTGATGGTTGTGGTACGATTTATTATTAGCACATTGGGCTTCGCATGAGTCTATTAGATCATTTTCACAAAGATGAACATCCTTTTGTGGAGCGGGTATTAGAGATGATTGGCAGGGTAGAAAATCGGATGGTGACTGTTCGTACCGATTTTCTCGATCCTGGACAAGTATTTATTGTCCAATCTCTTGTGAAACGCTCCCATGGGGTGTTTTTCTCTTTTTTTGGCGGATATGATGGGGCTGAGCGAGTTCGGGTTATACTATACCCAGAATATCAGGAACCTGAACAAGAGGATTTCGGGATGAAAGGATTGGAAATCAGCGGTGGGGGAGGTTCATACCTCACATTAGATCATCGTGATTATTTAGGGGCTCTATTAGGGTTAGGCATTCGTCGGGAGAAATGTGGAGATATTCTGGTTCATGAGGGATTTGCCCAACTTCTTCTTGGGGAAGAGATTGTTGATTATGTGCGATTGCAATTAACGAAAGTCAATAAAGTGACTGTGGAGGGGAAGGAAATTCCCCTTGGACAAATTCAACAAGTAGCGAAAACTGGGAAAACTATCACTTTTACTGTTCAATCCCCTCGTCTGGATGCTATTCTCGGGGATGTATTTCGCTTATCACGGGCAAAGGTGTTGCAGCCCATACGCAATGGACGGGTGAAAGTGAATTGGAGGACAGGCACAGATCCTTCATGGCTTTTAAAAGAAGGGGATACCATTTCTTTTAAAGGGTTTGGAAGGTTTCAGGTCCTATCCCTTGGCAAAGAAACTCGTAAAGGGAGAATTCCTGTGGAAATTTTTCTCTATGGTGGATGAAACCTTGTAACAAAAGAAGGAATAATAATCCATGATGTCGAATTTTTCAGTACCGAAACTAGATGGAGGTGGCTTGTAACGTGACATTAACACCATTAGATATCCATAATAAAGAATTTAGTCGTTCTTTCCGTGGGTATTCTGAAGATGAAGTTAACGAATTCTTGGATTTAATCATTAAAGAATTCGATCTTTTATTAAAAGATAAAAAAGATCTGGAAGATCGTGTTTCTATGTTAAATGAAAGGCTTGAACATTTCTCCAATATTGAAGAAACCCTTTCTAAATCCATTCTGGTTGCTCAGGAAGCTGCAGAAGAAGTGAAGATTAATGCAAAAAAAGAAGCTCAATTAATTGTGAAAGAAGCAGAAAAAAATGCAGACCGTATCATTAATGAAGCTCTTGCGAAATCCAGAAAGCTTTCCATTGAAATTGATGAATTGAAAAAGAGAGCATCCGTTTATCGCATGCGTTTCCGTTCCATGTTGCAAGCCCAATTTGAAATCCTTGATAATGATGATTGGGAGAAATTTGATCAAATAGAGGAAGAAATGGCCAAGAAGTAACTTGACTTCTGCTATGGAATTATTTTATAATTCTTAAGATATGAAAGGCTTAAATTAGATTGATATATAGCCTTCTCATCCTGTTTCAAGGGCTGGGAAGGCTTTTTTAATACAAATGTAGGAGATGACTCAAATGGATTATGGAAAGACGTTGCACCTTCCTAGCACGGATTTCCCGATGAGAGGCAACCTTCCAAAACGGGAACCAGACATGCAAAAATGGTGGGACGAAGTAGATATTTATGCGAAAGTCCTGGAGAAAACCAAAGGACGGCCGAAGTTTATTCTTCATGATGGCCCCCCTTATGCAAATGGAGATATTCACATTGGACACGCTTTAAATAAAGTATTGAAAGATTTCATTGTTCGTTATAAATCCATGGCAGGCTTTTATGCCCCTTATGTGCCAGGTTGGGATACCCATGGTTTGCCAATTGAACATGCCATTATCCATAACGAAAAAATTGATCGCCATAAAGTAGGGACTGTAGAATTCCGTGAACGTTGCACACAGTATGCCTTAAGTTATGTAGAGAAACAAAAAGGGCAATTTCAACGCTTAGGGGTTCGTGGGGATTGGAAAAATCCTTATGTTACCTTAAAACCTGAATATGAAGCCCGCCAAATCAAAATTTTTGGCGATATGGCGAAAAAGGGATACATATATAAAGGATTAAAAGCCGTTTATTGGTCTCCTTCTTCAGAAACAGCACTGGCTGAAGCGGAAATTGAATATCAGGATAAACGTTCAGCTTCAATTTATGTTGCTTTCCCTGTAGTTGAAGGAAACGATGTGTTGCAACAAGGGGATCAAGTCATTATCTGGACGACCACACCCTGGACCATTCCGGCGAACCTGGCCATTTCCTTGCACCCTGAATTTGAATATTCTGTGGTTCTTTATAATGAAGTACGCTATTTAATCGCTTCCGGTTTGCTTGAATCTGTAGCTAAAACCCTGGAATGGGAAGGCTATTCTGTGGTTGGAACCTGCAAAGGGGCTGACCTGGAAGGCGTGGTTTGCAAACATCCATTCTATGACCGTAAATCTCCATTAATCTTCGGTGAACACGTTACCCTTGAAGCAGGGACCGGTTGTGTACACACTGCACCTGGCCATGGGGAAGATGACTTTCTTATGGGACAAAAATATGGCCTGGACATTTTGTGCCCTGTAGATGGAAAAGGATATTTAACAAAAGAAGCCCCAGGATTCGATGGAATTTTCTATGAAGATGCGAATAAATTAGTTACACAAAAATTACAGGAAGAAGGAGCCTTGCTTAAGATTGGTTTTATTACCCACTCCTATCCACATGATTGGCGTTCTAAAAAACCAATTATCTTCCGTGCTACGGAACAATGGTTTGCTTCCATTGACGGATTCCGTGAACAGGCGTTAAAAGCCATTAAAGAGGTAAATTGGATTCCTTCCTGGGGTGAACTTCGCCTCAACAACATGGTAGCAGACCGTGGGGATTGGTGTATTTCCCGTCAAAGAGTATGGGGCGTACCGATTCCGATTTTCTATTGCCGGGATTGTAATGAACCTTTAATTAATGATGACACCATTAATCATGTTTCTGATTTATTCCGTAAAGAAGGGTCTACCACCTGGTTTGCCCGTGATACGAAGGAATTAATGCCAGAAGGATGCACCTGTCCAAAATGTGGGGGCACGGAATTCCGCAAAGAAACAGATATTATGGATGTTTGGTTTGATTCCGGTTCTAGCCATGAAGCCGTTTTAAAAGAACGGGAAGAACTGGCTTGGCCAGCAGATTTATATCTTGAAGGGTCTGACCAATATCGTGGTTGGTTTAACTCATCCCTCTCTACTTCTGTTGCTGTATATGGCCAGGCACCTTATAAAGGGGTTTTAAGCCATGGTTTTACTCTAGACGGAGAAGGCCGGAAAATGTCCAAATCCCTGGGGAACGTGATTGCTCCTCAACAAATTATGAATAAATTAGGTGGGGATATCCTTCGCCTCTGGGTTGCTTCCGTGGATTATACTGCGGATGTAAGAATTTCTGATAATATCCTAACCCAGATCGCTGAAGTATACCGGAAAATCCGCAATACCTTCCGTTTCTTATTAGGAAATTTAAGCGGATTTGATCCTATGAAAGATCGTGTGCCTTTTGAGCAATTAGGAGAATTGGATCGCTACATGCTCATTAAAAATCAACGGGTCATTGAAAAAGTGCGTAAGGCTTATGATGCCTATCAATTCCATACGGTATATCATGCCATCCATAATTTCTGTACCCTTGATTTAAGTGCCTTCTATCTTGATATTTCTAAAGACCGTTTATATACAGAAGCCACTTCTGCACAAGGCCGTCGTGCAGCACAAACCGTGTTATATGATATCCTGTTAGATCTTGTCCGCCTTGTTTCACCAATCATTCCACATACTGCTGATGAAGTGTGGAAGTTCGTTCCTGGTGTACAAGAAATCAGTGTCCAATTAGTGGATATGCCTGATGTAAATCCAGCCCTCTTTAATGATGAACTGGAAAACAAATGGGATGGGATTTTGGCAATTCGGGATGAAATCAATAAAGCATTAGAAGAAGCCCGCCGTGAGAAAGTTATTGGCCAATCTCTTGGGGCAGCAATTACTATTTACGCAGAGAATGCAGCTTATGGATTATTGCAAGAAGCCGGCAACTTGAAAGAACTGTTTATTGTATCTGCTGTTGAGTTGAAAGAGAAGACAGAGGATTTCCCTGAACAGGCTGTTCAATTAGAAGGAGTAGCTGTTGTGGTTCAACCTGCAGAAGGTGAAAAGTGTGAACGTTGTTGGGTCATTTCCACAGAGGTTGGGGAAAATAATGAACATCCTTCATTATGCCCACGTTGTGCAAATGTGCTTACAGAAGAAGGTCAAATCTAAAAGGGAGTGGCTATCCATTGATTTATTATGGGATTGCCCTGGTGGTTTTTTTACTTGATAGGTTCTCAAAAGTACTCGTGTTGCGATTTATGGAATATGGCGAATCCATTCCTCTATTAGAAGGGATTTTTCACTTGACCTCCCACCGGAACCGTGGCGCTGCCTTCGGAATCTTGCAAAATCAAAGAACATTTTTCCTTATTATGACCTTAATTATTGTTTCGGGGATTATCTGGTACATCTGGCGGATTCGCAAAGAACGCCCTATGATTGGGTGGTCCCTGGCACTAATTCTGGGTGGGGCTCTAGGCAATTTTTATGATCGCCTTACCACAGGTGAAGTCGTTGATTTCTTTGATTTTGCCTTAATCAATTTCCCTATTTTTAATATTGCTGATTCCGCAGTAGTGATTGGTGCTGGATTGTTTCTATTAGAAGAGATTAGGGGAAGCGCAAAGGAGAAACAAAAGAAAAGCCATGAATCTTAATGAGAGTTTTGAACGTTATGATTGGGTTGTTGAACAGGAAGATCGTGGAGAGCGAATTGATAAATTCCTTTCCCAGGTTCAAGAAGGAGATTGGTCCAGAACCCAGCTTCAGGGATGGATAAAGGATGGCAATATACAGGTCAACGGCAAAGGGATAAAAGGAAATTATCGTCTCCAGGAAGGGGATGAAATTACCTTGAAAGTTCCCCCACCTGTTGAAATGGATTTGCAACCGGAAGCCATGGATTTAAACATTGTTTATGAAGACCAAGATGTGGTCGTGGTGAATAAAGCCAGAGGATTAGTGGTTCATCCTGCACCAGGCAATTATTCAGGCACACTGGTGAACGGACTTCTTTATCACTGTAAAGACCTTTCAGGAATTAACGGGGTTCTCCGTCCTGGGATTGTCCACCGCATTGATAAAGATACCTCCGGCTTGCTCATGGTGGCGAAAAATGATCGGGCCCATGAATCCTTAGCGGCTCAATTAAAAGAGCACTCTGTCCTTCGCCGTTATGTGGCAATAGTTCATGGAGTTATTTCCCATGAGCAGGGAACCATTGATGCTCCCATTGGACGGGACCCGAAAAACAGGCAGCAAATGGCTGTGGGTTTTGAAAACAGCAAAAATGCGGTTACTCACTTCAACGTATTGGAACGTTTCAATCAATACACGTTAGTTGAGTGCCAATTAGAAACAGGCCGAACCCACCAAATCCGGGTTCACTTTAAATACATCGGCTATCCTCTTGTAGGAGATGCTAAGTACGGTCCTACGAAAAACGAATTCAATCTGGAAGGCCAGGCCCTTCATGCCAGAGACCTGGGGTTTGTCCATCCAACCACGGGAGAGTTTATGAATTTCACCTCTCAATTGCCTGAAGAAATTGAGAAAATTCTTACTATCCTGCGAACAAGAAATAATATTTGACACAATTCGACCTTAATGGCATAATTTCATTAATCACATAGTTACCTTTAAATCAGTCCCGTGAGGCTGGCAAGGTTGACGGTTAATGAATGGAGTCCAATAGGATATCTATGTTATTTTGCGTCCCATTTATGGAATCATCACTTCTTGCCCCTCGCAAGAAGTTTTTTTTGTCTAAAAAAGACAAACTAAAGGAAACCCCTCCTGGAGGTGAAGGGATGCCGGCAAATGATTGGACGGAGAAAAACATTCTCCTTGATGAAAAAGCCATGGGGCGAGCGTTAACGAGAATTGCCCATGAAATCATCGAGCGCAACAAAGGTGTAGAGGATTGTGTTTTAGTAGGGATTCGTACCAGGGGAATTTACTTAGCCCAACGCCTGGCCCAGCGCATTGAAAAAATTGAAGGAGAAAAGGTTCCTGTTGGGGAGTTAGATATTACTTTTTACAGGGATGATGTCATCCATCAGAAAACAGACCAGGCCAATAAAGAGACCTATCTAACAACAGAAATTACGAATAAAAAAGTTATTTTAGTGGATGATGTTCTCTATACAGGAAGAACAGTTCGGGCAGCACTGGATGCCTTAATGGATTTAGGCAGGCCACGGATGATTCAACTGGCTGTTCTCATTGATCGGGGACACAGGGAATTGCCTATTCGCCCCTACATCTAAGGAAGAGGTCATTATTGTGGCCTTACAGGAAGTTGATGAGCGGGAATGTGTGGTTATTGGGGATATCCTCAAATAGAAAAACAACTAGCTGGAACGGAGGAAGATGAGATGGGTATACTGTTGCAAAACGGACGCGTCTTCTTGGACGGAGAGCTTACATATAAAGATGTTGTCATTGGAAATGGGAAAATTGCAAAACTAGGAACAGGGTTAAAGGAAGAGGGGCATCAGGTAATCAACCTGGATGGCAAAATTCTCTCCCCTGGTTTTATCGATATGCATGTCCATTTACGGGAACCTGGCTTTGAAGCCAAGGAAACAATAGGGACAGGGACACAGGCAGCAGCACAGGGAGGTTTTACTGCTGTAGCATGCATGCCTAATACTCGCCCTGTCATTGATTCTGCAGAATTGGTAGAACAAATCCAAAAACAAGCCCAGGAAGAAGGAAAAGTAAGAGTATTGCCCATTGGAGCTATTACCCTTCGGGAATTAGGAAAAGAGTTAACAGACATGGATGCCCTGAAAGCAGCAGGGACTGTGGCTTTCTCCGATGATGGGGTTGGCATTCAAAGTAGCCGCATGATGATGGACGCCATGACAAAGGCGAAAGAGTTGGACATGGCTATTGTGGCCCATTGTGAAGACAATTCTCTGGCACATGGGGGTTGTGTCCATGAAGGGAACTATAGTAAAGCCAATGGCTTAAAGGGAATTCCTTCTGAAGCAGAATCTGTACAAGTAGCCCGGGATATCCTCCTGGCGGAAGCCACAGGTGCCCACTACCATGTGTGCCATATTAGCGCAAAAGAATCGGTTCGCCTGGTGCGTGAAGCCAAAGCACGGGGTGCCCGGGTGACTGCAGAAGTTTGCCCTCACCATCTGGTGCTTTGTGATGAAGATATTCAGGGGCTAGATCCTAATTTTAAAATGAACCCTCCATTACGAGGAAGAGAAGATCAGGAAGCTTTAATCGAAGGGTTGAAAGATGGCACCATTGATATGATTGTAACAGACCATGCTCCCCATACTGCAGAGGAGAAAGCAAGAGGCATTGAACTAGCGCCTTTTGGAATCGTTGGGTTAGAAACCGCCTTTCCCCTTCTCTACACTAAATTGGTGGAAACAGGTCAGTTTACTATAGAAGAAATCATTCAGCGCATGACCAGGGTACCCGCAGAAGTGTTCGGATTGCCATGGGGAAGATTGGAAGAAGGAGCACCTGCTGATGTAACGGTACTTGATTTAGATACCGAAAAAGCGGTGAATCCTGAGGAGTTTGCAAGCAAAGGGAAAAATACTCCCTTTACTGGTTGGAAGTTAAAAGGCTGGCCTGTACTGACCATCGTTGAAGGCAATATCGTTTGGCAGGCAGATGAATTTGGGATAGAAAGGGGTATCTTCAATGAGCAATAAAGCACGATTGATTCTTGAGGATGGAACAGTATTTGAAGGAAAATCATTTGGCGCCACTGGAGAAATGTTTGGTGAAGTCGTTTTTAATACAGGGATTACCGGGTATCAGGAAGTATTATCTGACCCATCTTATTGCGGACAAATCGTAACTATGACTTATCCTCTGATCGGGAACTATGGAATAAACCGGGATGATTTCGAATCCATCCGCCCTTATATTCATGGATTTGTGGTACGGGAACACTGTGAATTGCCAAGCAACTGGCGCAATGAGCAAACCGTTGATTCTTTATTGAAAGAATACAACATCCCAGGAATTTCAGATGTGGATACACGTAAATTAACCCGTATCATCCGCAATCATGGAACCTTAAAAGGAATTATTACTACGTCTGACGAGCCCGTGGAATCCATTATGGAGAAATTCCAGGCACCTCTAATGACTGATCAAGTGTCCCGGGTTTCTACAAAAAGCATGTTTGTTGTACCTGGTATTGGGCCTCGCGTGGTTCTTGTGGACTTCGGTTCCAAACATGGAATTCTCCGTGAACTAAACAAACGGAACTGTGATGTGATTGTGGTTCCTTATAATGTAACAGCAGAAGAAATCCGTCGCATTCGCCCTGATGGGGTTCTTCTATCCAATGGACCTGGAGACCCGAAAGATGTGCCAGAAGCCATTGAAATGATTAAAGAAATCATTGGGGAATATCCTATTTTCGGGATCTGCCTTGGCCATCAGCTTTTTGCTTTGGCCAGCGGGGCTGATACTACAAAATTAAAATTTGGCCATAGGGGAAGCAACCATCCTGTGAAAGAACTGGAAACAGGACGGACCTTTATTACTTCTCAAAACCATGGGTATGCCGTAACACTGGAATCCGTGGCAGATACAGACTTGGAAATTAGCCATGTGGCGTTAAATGATGGGTCCATTGAAGGGCTTGCTCATAAGAAATATCCGGCATTTTCTGTACAATACCATCCAGAAGCCGCACCAGGTCCCTTTGATTCCGGGTACCTGTTTGACCGATTCATTAAAGAGGTAGAAGCTGTAGCAAAGGGGGCAAAGGCAAATGCCTAAACTGGAAAACATTAAAAAAATCCTTGTAATTGGTTCTGGCCCAATTGTAATTGGCCAGGCTGCAGAGTTTGACTATGCAGGAACACAGGCTTGCCAGGCTTTAAAAGAAGAAGGATATGAAGTTATTCTCGTAAATAGTAACCCTGCCACCATCATGACTGATACCAACATGGCAGATAAAGTATATATTGAACCATTAACCCTTGATTTCGTGAGCCGGATTATCCGTCAGGAAAAACCAGACGGTCTTCTTGCTACCCTTGGGGGACAAACCGGCTTGAACCTTGCCATGGAATTGGATGAATCGGGCATTTTAGATGAAGAAAATGTGGTTCTTTTAGGGACAGACTTAGAAGCCATTAAAAAGGCAGAAGACAGGGAAGAATTCCGCAGCTTGATGCAAGCTATTGGAGAACCTGTTCCTCCTTCTGACATTGTTCATACTGTGGATGAAGCTTTAAAATTCGCTGACGAAATTGGCTATCCTATTATCGTTCGCCCAGCCTATACCCTTGGAGGAACCGGTGGCGGGATCGTTTCTAATGAAGAAGAATTAAGAGAAACTGTAGCCAGCGGGTTGAAATATAGCCCCATTACCCAGTGCCTTCTTGAGAAAAGTATTGCCGGTTTTAAAGAAATCGAATACGAAGTAATGCGGGATGCCAATGACAACTGTATCGTGGTATGTAATATGGAAAACGTGGATCCTGTGGGTATTCATACCGGGGACAGTATCGTTGTGGCACCTAGCCAAACCTTATCTGACCGGGAATACCAGATGCTTCGTTCTTGTTCGTTGAAAATCATCCGTGCCCTGAACATTCAAGGGGGATGTAACGTACAACTGGCATTAGACCCTGACAGCTTCAACTACTTCATTATCGAAGTAAACCCACGGGTAAGCCGTTCTTCTGCTTTAGCATCCAAAGCAACAGGTTATCCAATTGCGAAAATGGCTGCCAAAATTGCAGTGGGCTATACCCTTGATGAATTGCAAAACCCGGTAACAAAGCAAACCTATGCTTGCTTTGAACCTACATTAGATTATATTGTTACGAAAATTCCACGCTGGCCTTTTGATAAATTCATTCATGCCAACCGGAAATTAGGCACCCAGATGAAAGCCACCGGAGAAGTCATGGCCATTGGCCGTACCTTCGAAGAATCCTTACAAAAAGCCGTTCGATCCTTAGAAGTTGGCTTACACAGCCTGGATTTGCCAGAAGCTAAAGAATTAAATGATGAAGAATTGGAACGTCGCATTGTCAAAGCCGATGATGAACGCCTCTTCTTGTTAATGGAAGCCCTTCGTCGGGGCTGGACCATGGAACAAATCCATGGCCTTACAAAAATCGATTACTTCTTCTTGTCTAAATTAGTGAAATTAATGCAATTTGAAGATGGCTTAAAACGCCTGAACAATGTAGAAGAGCTAAGCGCAGATCTTCTTCTGCAAGCAAAACGCTTAGGTTTCATTGATAAACGTATTGCCCAATTAACTGGCATTGCTGAAGAAGACATTCGCCAAAAACGCTACGACAACAACATTGTCCCTGTTTACAAAATGGTAGATACCTGTGCTGCAGAATTTGAAGCAGCTACGCCATACTACTATTCAACCTATGAAGAGGAAGATGAGCGGGTAGAAACCGACAAGCCTAGTGTGATCGTATTAGGTTCTGGCCCAATTCGCATTGGCCAGGGGATTGAGTTCGACTATTCCACAGTACATGCTGTGTGGGCATTAAAAGAAATGGGATACGAAGCGGTTATTATCAACAACAACCCTGAAACTGTATCTACAGACTTTAATACCTCTGACCGTCTGTATTTTGAACCTTTATATTTAGAAGATGTATTAAACATTATTGAAAAAGAAAAACCAGAAGGGGTTATTGTGCAATTTGGGGGACAAACAGCCATTAACCTGGCTGCGGGCTTAGAAAAAGCTGGCGTGAAAATCCTGGGGACTTCCTTAGACAATATCGATGAGGCAGAAGACCGGGAACGCTTTGAAAAGCTGTTAACCCGTTTAAACATTGCCCAGCCAAAAGGGAAAACCGTCTTCTCTGTGGAAGAAGCCGTAACTGTAGCCAACGGATTAGGCTATCCTGTATTGGTTCGACCTTCCTATGTATTAGGTGGCCGTGCCATGGAAATCGTGTATAACGAAAATGAATTGTTGAATTACATGAAAGAAGCGGTAAAAATCAATCCAGAACATCCTGTGCTTATTGACCGTTATATGCTAGGTGCAGAAGTGGAAGTGGATGGAATTAGTGATGGGGAAAATGTATTAATCCCTGGTATTATGGAACACATTGAACGGGCAGGGGTACACTCTGGGGATTCCATCGCTGTGTATCCGCCACAGAAACTATCCCAACAAATTAAAGATGAACTCATTGATATGACCACGAATATTGCCCGGGGTCTTAAAATCAAAGGTCTCTTAAATATCCAGTTTGTTATTCATGAAGGAAAAGTGTACGTGATCGAAGTGAACCCACGTTCTTCCCGTACAGTGCCTTTCTTAAGTAAAATTACAGGCATTCCAATGGCAAACATTGCAACAAAAATCATTCTAGGCAAAACCCTTCCTGAATTAGGTTACAAAGCAGGTTATCACCCCGAATCTGATTACGTATCTGTAAAAGTGCCTGTGTTCTCCTTCGCAAAACTGCGTCGGGTGGACATTACCCTTGGACCAGAAATGAAATCTACTGGGGAAGTAATGGGCCGGGATAAAAACCTGGAAAAAGCCTTATTCAAAGGACTTGTTGGTTCTGGTATGAAGATTCCTACCAGCGGATCTTTGCTTGTAACCATTGCAGATAAAGATAAAGAAGAAGCAAAAGCCATCATTAAAGGCTTTAGCGACCTTGGATTCAAGCTTTATGCCACAGAAGGAACAGCGAAATCATTAACTGAAGCAGGCTTACGGGTGAATGCTGTCCGGAAAATCCATGAGAATTCACCGAACCTGTTAGATCTCATTCGTTCTGGTGAAGTAAACTTTGTGGTGAATACCTTAACCAAAGGGAAAACCCCAGAACGGGATGGATTCCGCATTCGCCGTGAATCTGTTGAAAATGGTGTGGTTTGTCTCACTTCTCTGGATACAGCTTATGCATTATTGAAAGTGTTGGAATCCATTACCCTTACAGCAGTAGCACTTCCTGCCAACATTAAAGAGGAGGCCATTGTTCATGCGTAAGGGGATGGCCACGGTTCTTTCCAACCAACAAATTGTAGACCGTGTTTTTCGCTTAGAAGTTCAGGGGGACCTGATTGGCGAGATGACCTGGCCAGGCCAGTTTGTCCATGTGCGCTGCGGAACAGGGATTGATCCCCTGCTTCGCCGCCCCATTAGTATTTGTGATGTGAATGTGGAAGAAAAGATATTAACCATGGTATATAGGGTAGAAGGCCACGGCACGAAGATTCTTAGTGAATCCGTGCCAGGGCAACCCCTGGACCTTCTTGGCCCTTTAGGTCAGGGTTTCCCCATTGATGAACGCAAAGAAGGTGAACACGCCCTGTTAATTGGCGGAGGCATTGGTGTTCCTCCTTTGTATTACCTTGGGAAAGAACTGGTGAAACGTGGAGTTAAGGTTACATATGTCATCGGATTCGGAACGGCTTCCCAGGTGATTCTTGAAGATGAACTACAATCTGTGGGAACAACTTATGTTGTCACCATGGATGGCAGTGCTGGGGAAAAAGGATTAGTGACCGATGTATTAAATGAAGGGTTTAACCTGGAAGATTCCGCCTGGGATGTGCTTTATTCCTGTGGTCCTCTTCCCATGTTAAAGGCATTGCAAGACCGCTTCCAACCTACAGGCAAAGAGGGATATCTCTCTTTGGAACAACGGATGGGTTGTGGCGTTGGGGCATGCTTAGCCTGTGTTTGCCAGACACAAAGTCCAGAAAACGGGAAAAAGTATCGGAAAGTTTGTTCCGATGGTCCAGTCTTCCCTCTCGGTGAGGTGAAACTCTAATGATAGATAACCAACGATTAGCTGTTTCTCTGGCTGGTTTGAATTTGAAAAATCCAGTGATGCCTGCTTCAGGCTGTTTTGGTTTTGGACGGGAGTACGCAGAGTTTTATGATTTAAATCGTTTAGGCGCCATTGTGGTGAAAGCAACCACTATGGAAGAGCGGTTAGGAAATCCAGTTCCCCGGGTTGCAGAAACTCCAGGGGGCATGTTAAATGCCATTGGTCTGCAAAATCCAGGGGTTGACGAAGTAATGAAAACAGAACTTCCTTACCTGGAACAATTTAAGGACCTTCCTGTCATTGTTAACGTTGCAGGAACCGAGATTGAAGATTATGTAGCTGTGTCGCAGCGAGTTAGTGAAGCCCCTAATGTATCAGCTATTGAATTAAATATATCTTGCCCTAACGTAAAATGCGGGGGCATCACCTTTGGGACAGATCCTGGCATTGCCGGTGAATTAACCGCTGCGGTGAAGAAAGTCAGCAAAGTGCCGGTCTTTGTGAAACTGTCTCCCAATGTGACTGACATTGTGCCCATTGCACAAGCAGTGGAAGCTGCAGGTGCAGACGGATTAAGCATGATTAACACCTTAGTGGGTATGCGTTTAAATTTAAAAACTCGCCGGCCCATTATTGCCAATGGAACGGGAGGTTTGTCCGGCCCTGCGATTAAACCAGTTGCCATTCGCATGATTTATCAAGTAAGCCAGCAGGTGAACATTCCAATCATTGGGATGGGTGGCATTCAAAATGCAGAAGATGTGCTAGAATTTATCATGGCAGGGGCCAGTGCAGTAGCGGTTGGTACAGCCAATTTCGTCGATCCTTTTGTCTGCCCCAACATCATTGATGAACTGGAACAAAAAATGGATGAGTACGGTGTATCTTCTATTCAGGAACTAGTAGGAGCGGGGTGGAAGTAAGATGAATCCATATGCAAATCGAATGATGGTGGCCCTGGATTATCCTTCAGCAGCAGAAGCCAGCCAGTGCATTGAAGCCCTTTCTGGCACTGGGGTTTATGTGAAAGTGGGCATGCAACTGTTTTATGCTGCAGGTCTTGACTTCGTCCGCCAGTTAAAAGAAAAAGGGTATCACATTTTTTTAGATTTAAAGGTCCATGATATCCCTAACACAGCAAAGGGTGCCATGCAAAGCCTGGCTTCCCTGGGTGTGGATATGGTGAATGTCCATGGAGCCGGTGGCAAGAAAATGATGGAAGCGGCTTTGGACGGCTTAGAACTTGGAACCCCAGCAGGACAAAAACGTCCATTATTAATTGCTGTCACCCAGTTGACCAGCACAAGCCAGGAAACCATGAACAATGAAATTGGCATTTCTGGATCTGTGGAAGATGCAGTGGTCCGCTATGCCAAACTGGCAAAGGAAGCAGGCCTTGATGGGGTAGTTGCTTCTCCTAAAGAAGTGCCCTTTATTAAAGAAGCCTGTGGACAATCTTTCCTTACTGTAACCCCGGGCATTCGTCCAGCAGGGGCTGATATTGGAGACCAACACCGGGTGACAACACCGGAAGAAGCGTTGTTGCGCCTTGGTTCTGACTATATTGTCATCGGCCGTGCTATTACAAAAGCAGCCAATCCCCGTGTTGCGTTAGATGAAATCCTTGCGGGAATTAAATAAAAGAGGTGAGCCCCATGGAAATTGCAAAAACCATTGCAGGTAAATTATTAGAAATCGATGCGGTTGCTTTACGCCCTGATGATCCGTTTACCTGGACATCTGGCATTAAAAGCCCTATTTATTGTGATAACCGTTTAACCCTTTCTTTCCCTGAAGTGCGGAAATTGGTAGCCCGTTCCTTCGCAGATGTGATTCGGGAACAATACCCTGATGCAGAAGTCATTGCTGGAACAGCAACCGCTGGCATTCCCCATGCAGCATGGGTGGCTGAAGAATTAAACCTTCCCATGATTTATGTTCGTTCCAAACCGAAAGGACATGGCAAAGGGAATCAAATCGAAGGCCTTTTAAAAGATGGACAAAAAACCATCGTCATTGAAGATTTAATCTCTACAGGGGGAAGCTCCATCGAAGCAGCCCAGGCTGTACAAAAAGCCGGGGGAGAAGTATTAGCAGTTCTCGCCATCTTCTCTTATCAATTCCCAACTGCAGAAGAAGCCTTTGTGGCAGCAGGCATTCCATTCCAAACCTTAAGCAACTACTCTGCATTGTTAGAATTGGCTGCAGAAACAGGAAAAATTACTGTTGAACAGCAAGGAGTTCTTGCAGAGTGGAGAAATAATCCCAAGGAATTTTATTAGTAAAAATATATGGAAGATGAAAAAACATCCCGTGGGGATGTTTTTTTGTACATAGGTTTATGTATAAATTAGTTATGGGGGAGAGTAAGTTGCCAGGAAACACCGAATTGATCAACAATCCAACCAAACTTTTTGCTAAAAGCATAATTATCTAAGGGCATGAGGATTCCTCCCCCTTCTGATAACTTTTCATAAAGAAGATTAATTTCTTCTTCCGTATCACAGGTAATAAACAGGGAAAAAGCAGGAGTAAAAGAAAATTCATGCTTTACAACACTATCTATACACATAATTTCTTGTCCTTTTAAAGAAAAGGTAGCTTGCAGCACACTTCCTTCTTTACCAGGTTCATTCGCGCCATAACGGGAAATACTTTTTATTTCCGATCCATTAATTAAAGATGTGTAATAGTTCATAGCTTCTTCTGCATTTCCTTGAAACATTAAGAATGGTGTAACCTTTGACATAGGAATAACCTCCAGATATTAATAATAATCATCACGACCGATACGTCTCTCGCAAAAACGTAATAGATTGCTTAATTAATGCCTTTAATACTGCAACATCAATATCTGCTACTTTATTAATGTAGACACACCCTTTACCTGTGGTATGTTTTCCGAAATACTTTAACAATTCTTCCCGTTCCAAGTCGCCTGTTGCAAAAATACAAACTGATTTTTGCTTTGCGAGGGGAGAAACCAACTAGAGGGGCATCCCCTTCGTGACCGGATTGATATTTATAATGGTAGGAGCCAAAGCCAATAATGCTCGGTGCCCACATCTTCCCAGGGTAGCCGCTAGTTTCCGTAAACAGATCCAATAATTTATATGCGTCTTCACGTTTTTTAGGGTTTTCCACGTGTTCAATAAATTCAATAACACTGTTTTCCGTTTCTTTTGTTTTTAATTCGTACAAAAGGAGTGCCCCCTTTAATCCATTAAAATATCTAACTAATCCAGTCTACTTTAGATTCTTTTAGTTGCCATTTGCCATCTTTGAAATGAACTGTACTTTCTACACCGATGGCTCCAGTTCCAGAGCGGTATTTAGACCCTGTGAAAATCACGTTATTATTAAATTTATAATCAACTTTTTCTATTTTTAAAAGAACGCCTTCAAGGACCATCGTGTCTTTATTGTACAAGCCTTTTGCTTTTAATTCATCAAAAGTCCTATTCATTACAGGGACTTTATATTTTTCTTTAAAGTATATTAATATATCATTCTTATCCTTTGCATTTAAATCATTTAAGTTGCTCATATCAATGGCAATGAACTTCTTATTATGATCTAATGCTGTGTCTTTTTCCATGATGGATTCTAAAGCGATGCGATATATTTGTCCTAAATGTTCTTTAGAGTTAGTTTCCTTTGAGCAAGCAACAAGAAAGAATAATAAGACGAATAAGATCAATATTTTTATGGATTTCAAATCAAGTCCTCCTTTAAACACCTTTCAATTAGAGAGGTGTTTTTATTTTTTCATTAATTAGACTGATAATAATAACGAATAGTTTGTTTCATTCGTTCATTTTTAGTTCATATTGAAATTATAAAATAGGGATATAACAAAATGGTGGAGGTAATATAAATGGCACTTGCTAAGCAAAAAAAGGGTAAAAAAGGGCTAGTAATCGGCATTATTGCAGGGGTTATCATCATTGGTTTAATTGCAACTCAGATTTTATTGCCAAAGCAGAATAAGTACACGGATGTAACCGTTAAAAAGGCTACAATTGAAACCTACTATACATTCTCCGGAAGTGTAGATAGCAAATACAAACAAAATGTAATGGCAAGCAATGTCATGCAAATTTCAGAGATTAACGTCAATGAAGGTGAAAAAGTAGAGAAGGATACTGTATTATTTACAACTTCCCAGGGAAACGAGATTAAATCTCAAATTGTAGGAACCATCTCTAAAATTTATGTAGAACAAGATCAACAGGTAATGTCAGGAACTCAGCTTTGTGATATTTATGATTTTGATAATCTTCAAATTTCTGTAAAAGTCGATGAGCATGACCTGAACGGTATTGCAAAAGGAAAAACGGTTTCTGTAAGTATAGATGCACTTAATAAAGAAATGACTGGGTCAGTTTCTTCGATTTCAAGTACAGCAATAAATGAAAATGGAATTGCTTATTTTTCCGCTGTGATTGATTTGCCTAAAGACAATTCTATTAAAGTCGGCATGACTGCTGAGGCTAAAATTCTTAATAAACAGGCAAAAGATGTACTTTCTATTCCCGTAAAAGCTTTGCAATTTGATACAGATGACAAGCCCTATGTTTTAATAAAACAGGAAAAAGGAGCCCCTGTAAAAAAATATGTGAAGGTTGGCATCAATGATGGTAAAACCGTGGAAATCACCGAAGGATTAAAAGAAGGCCAGGTTGTATCCTATATTCCTATAGAAAGTAATAGCAACAATAATCGAAACAATGGCCGTATGGGCGGCATGGTTTCTCCAGGCCGGATGAATAGATAAGGGGGGAATACCATGCAAATACTTGAGATGAAAGATATTGTAAAAACCTATCTTATGGGTGAAGAAGAACAAACCGTATTAAAAAATGTAAATTTCTCTATAAATGAAGGCGAATTTATATCCATTCTTGGGCCTTCAGGTTCAGGGAAATCAACATTAATGAATATTATTGGTTGTCTAGATATGCCCACATCAGGTGAGTATATTCTGAATGGAAACGAAGTCAAAGATTTAGAAGAAGGAGAGCTTGCCCGAATTAGAAATAAAGAAATTGGATTTGTGTTTCAGCAATTTCAACTGTTGCCCAGGCTTTCTGCCCTGCAGAATGTTGAACTTCCATTAATCTACGCAGGGGTTAAAGAAAAGGAAAGAAAAGAGCGTGCACAAGAAATGCTTATCAGGGTTGGGCTTGGGGAAAAGCTCAAAAACCGCCCTAATCAACTTTCAGGAGGCCAGCAACAAAGGGTTGCCATTGCAAGGGCATTAGTGACCCATCCGACAATTATTTTAGCAGATGAGCCAACGGGAGCATTAGATCAAAAGACAGGCTATCAGATTATGGATTTATTTAAGGAGTTAAATCGTGAAGGTCGTACCATTGTCATTATTACACATGATGAGAATATTGCAAAGAATGCAACCCGCATAGTAAAAATTCTTGATGGCTGTTTAAGTGAGGTGGCAAGCTAATGTTTAAAGAAAGTATAAAAATGTCGTGGAATAATATTGTAAGTAATAAAATGCGTTCATTTTTAACTGTTCTTGGGGTTTTGATTGGTGTTGCTGCTATTATTGCTCTTATTACAATTGTTGAGGGTGTTACTGGTAGTATAACGAGCAAGGTAATGAACATGGGTGCCAATAAAATAACCGTTCAGGCAAAAGGGACACCACTAAAACAGGGGCTCTCCCAAAGGGATGTTGAGGAGATCTCTGCAATTCATAATATTAAAGGTGTTTCCCCTAGTATTAGCGGGAAAACAAGTATTGTTTATAATGGCGATGTAATGGAAAATATTACGATTCAGGGTAGAAATCAAGTTTATTTTGCGAATACAGAGGATTTAATTGACAAGGGCCGTGGTATTAATATTCTCGATTGTGATTACAAAAACAGGGTATGTCTAATTGGACAAAATATTGTTGATGAATATTTTAAAACAGAAAGCCCAATCGACAAGGACATTTCGATTAACGGAATTACTTACACTGTAGTAGGTACGCTGCAAAAATCCAGCGGATATTCCATGGATTCAAATGATAATGGAGTTATTATTCCATATACGACTGCCATGGGACTCCTGGGCACAGGATATATTAACTCCGTTGATGTGTATATGGAAAACGGTGATTTATCCGATGAAACGACCTCAGAAATTGAGCGGGTTTTAAATACAGCCTTTAACTATAACGAGAATGGCTATTCAGTATCGAATATGCAAAACATAATTAATACTGTGGCAGATATGACAAGCATGATGACAGCACTCCTTGTAGGGATTGCTTCCATTGCTCTAGTCGTGGGTGGTATTGGCATTATGAATATGATGCTCGTTTCTGTTACAGAAAGAACCACCGAAATCGGACTTAGAAAGGCACTGGGTGCAGAACCTAAAACAATTCAATGGCAATTCTTACTTGAAGCCTTATTTCTCTCCCTCTTTGGAGGGATCCTTGGATTGGTTGCCGGAATTGCCATAGCCTTTGTTGCTTGTTTAATCATTGGTACAAGTTTTTCCATTGCAGGTTACTCAGTAATCCTAGCCCTGGGTTTCTCATCTTTCATTGGACTAACTTTTGGCTACGCTCCTGCAAGACGGGCAAGCAAATTAAATCCCATTGATGCTTTAAGAAGTGTTTGAATGAGGAAGGTGAGTGGAATGTTTAATATTTTGGTGTGTGAGGATGAAAAGAATATTCGTAAGTTAATGTGCGAGTATTTGCGAAGAGAAAACTATCATGTTTTTGAAAGTGAAAATGGGGAGCAGGCACTTCAAGTATTAGACACCACTCACATTGATCTTCTTATCACAGATATCATGATGCCGAAAATAGATGGATATGCTCTAACAAATGATTTGCGACAAGCAGGGTTTGAATTGCCAATTTTAATGATCACAGCAAAGGAAACCATTGATGACAAGAAAAAGGGCTTTCATGTTGGTATTGATGACTATATGGTAAAGCCTGTGGACATGGATGAAATGGTTCTTCGAGTATCTGCATTATTACGCAGGGCCAAAATTGCCCGGGAGAAAAGGTTAATAGTGGGGCATATTGAATTTGATTACGATAACTTTTCTGTATCGGTAAATGGCGAAAATCTGGAATTGCCCAAAAAGGAATTTCAACTCATATTCAAACTATTATCACACCCAAACAGAATCTTTACCCGTATGCAATTAATGGATGAAATTTGGGGTTATCATGCTGAGAGTGATGAACGCACAATTGATGTGCATATCAAGCGATTGCGTGAAAAATTTGAAGGAAACAATGATTTTGAAATCATTACTGTTAAGGGGCTTGGTTACAAGGCGGTGAAACGGTGAGCCACATTAAAACATTAATCGGTTCAATCTATGTTCGATTTATAGGGGCATTTCTTAGTACATTTATCTTTTCAATGTTGATTACAGTTCTTTTAATGAATGTAACACAATTTGGCAATGTAGAAAAAATGATAAATTCCACTTTTGAGAGTAGGTATTCTCAGTTAAAAGCCCTTGTGGAAAATGAACATATTGAATTAGATAAAGCGATTCAGTATCTTTCCAGTTCAGAGGTTAGTGATAAAGTATACAATTCCATTAACGAAACGGGGTTATCCCTTTCTGATAGTGAAATACAAGAAATCGAAAAGGGTAAAATTGTCACCAAATTTAAAGTGTCAAAAGAAAGCAGAGTACATGCTATTTTCAAGTTTCAAAATAAATACGTTGTCATTACTCCGTATATGGAGAATAATCCCTTAACTTTGTTTTTTTCCATACAAAAAATGGTCATTTCTATTTCAATCGTTTTGGGTACTATTTTAATTTTATTTACAACAATAACCATTGTGAAACCCATTAAGAGAATCAGTGAAGCTTCTAAAAAGGTTGCTGACGGTGATTTTAGTGTTCAGCTTCCTGTAAATCATGTAAAGGGACATAATGAGGTTGCAGATTTAATGAGAAACTTTAATCGTATGGTAAAGGAATTGTCTCGAAATGAATATCTGCATAAAGATTTTGTATCCAATGTATCTCACGAATTTAAGACACCTATAACGTCCCTAAAAGGTTATGCAAAACTATTAAAAGACAAAAATCTTCCAGAAGCAAAACGGCAGGAATACGCTGAAATTATTATAAGTGAAAGTGAACGTCTAGCAAATCTATCATCCAATTTATTAAAGCTATCCGAGCTTGAAAACGAAGCAATCAGTATAAGAAAAGAAACATTCAGATTAGATGAGCAAATTCGTGATGCGGTTTTACTGCTGCAAAACCAATGGGAAAACAAAAACCTTGAGTTTGATTTAGATTTGGACGAGATTACCTTTACCGGTGACAGGCAATTGATGATTCAGGTATGGATTAACCTTATTTCTAATGCCATAAAATATTCATACCAGAACGGTTTGCTTAGAATCTCCCTAAAGCAATCGAAAAAAATTATAGCTGAGATTATTGATCACGGAATGGGGATGTCTGCAGAGGATTTGGAAAAAATATTCTTGCGTTTTTACAAAGCCGATAAATCTCATAACCAATCTGGTACTGGACTTGGACTATCAATTGTTAAGAAGATTGTAGAACTTCACGATGGTTCCATCAGCGTAAAAAGCGAACCAGGAAAAGGCAGTAAGTTTCTCGTAGAATTATAGTCTAGTTTCCTAAATTGATAATCCAATCCCTTAATTTTCTTTTTACGAAATAAACCCTTCCATTTAAATTGATTAGGGGAAGATCAGGTTGACCATGAAGCAATAGTTTTGCATCTTTTTTCGTAACACCAAGATAACGGTGCACTTCGCTTTCCTTTATGAGTTCATGTTCTTCTTCTTCATCCATATATTCGATATAGTTCCTGGAGTAGGGATAATTGATTTTCTTTATGCCATTTCCAATAAAAAATCCGGCAATGGCTATTCCAAGAGCAATCCAAACAAAATCCATTTCCACGCCTCCTAGAAAATTAATTTCTCTTTTTATTTTTTATTCTTCAGGTAAGTAACTTATGATAGGCTAGTCTTATAAATATTTCCATTAAAACAAACCACATTTTAGGGTGATGAACATGAACAGATTATTGGTTGGGTTAACTCTATTATTGTCCAGTGCAATCATTTATGGTTCTACTTTAATTTCCGCAGCGGTTTATTCTGAAAATCAAAAAGGCTTTGGTTGGAGTTCAAGTTATGGTCTATTTGGAACTGCTATAAGGGAAGTAGGAACAGTCCCGATTATTATTTCAATATTAACAGCAATTACTGGTTTAGTGTTTATTGTGTGGACGTTAAGAAAAAAATAGTAGTAAAAAATTATATTTGGAAATTGGAGTCAGGGAAGGATGAACACAATGCATATATTTTCATTGCAGACCTCTCAGCGGGATCAAATGATTGATATAACTAGGGAAGTACAGGCTTACATTGATAATCAAAAGATTCAAAATGGGATTGTGACGATTTATTGCCCACACACTACTGGGGGCATTACCATCAATGAAAATGCAGACCCTGATGTAGTACGTGATTTTCTGAGAAGATTGGATGAAGTGTTTCCCTGGTACCATGAAGAAGACCGCCACGGGGAAGGGAATACAGCAGCCCATTTAAAAGCAAGTACCGTTGGCCCTTCCCAAACGGTGATTATTGAGAAGGAAAGAATGGTGCTGGGCACCTGGCAAGGAATCTATTTTTGTGAGTTCGATGGTCCAAGAAGAAGGAATGTGTATGTGAAAATCATCGTGGACTAATTACCCATTAAGTTGATTAGTAAGCAGGTTAAAAGAATTATCACCGGAAAGATAATTAGTGTTAACTTAATTGTTTTTTTAGGTTTCTTAAATAAACAATAGAAATAAAGAGGAATCCCCAGTGTAGCGATATCAAAAAGCGCAAGAGGGATTCCTTTTTTCATAGGTCTTCGTTTCATTATATCTTCCCCCTTTTCACCTTACATACGAAGCTTACAGTTGCAGGTTTCAAAAACATTGCATCATATTAATATTATTCCTATAATATTAATATGAATTAGGGAGGGGATCATATGGAGGACTTACGCTATCCAATTGGACAGTTTGTATTACCTGAGGAAATTTCACAGGATACCATTGAACAATGGATTAATGAATTAGAGGGAATTCCCCAGGAATTGCAGGATGCCATTGTCGGGTTGAATGATGAACAATTGGATACCTCATATCGTCCAGATGGGTGGACTCTAAGACAGGTGGTTCACCATTTAGCTGATGGGAATATTAATGCTTATATTCGTTTCAAATTAGCACTTACAGAAGATGAACCAATCATTGTACCCTTTAATGAAGAAAGGTGGGCCGATCTTTCTGATTCTGTTGAACTCCGGCCGGAAGTTTCTGTTTCCTTATTAAGGGTGCTTCATCAACGGTGGGTAAAAACACTTCGAGGATTAAATCAAGAAGATTTTCAACGGTCCTTCATTCATCCAGAGGGTGGAAAAACTGAATTGAGGAAAGCCTTAGGTTTCTTTGTCTGGCATGGAAAACATCATATTGCCCATATTACCAGTTTTCGAAACAGAAAAGGTATATAAAGAAAACTAGGCTAGCGCCAAGCCTTTAAGGCGCCGGCGGCAGCCATAGTTGCACTGATGCGGATAAGATAAAATTTATTAATTTTTATCCGCTAAAGAAAAAACTGACCTTAATTGGTCAGTTTTTTGTGTGATTAGGAACAACAACTATCGTAACCGGAGATGACAAGTCCGCCTTCTCCCTCTTCGTTTTCTTCAAAATCTAAGGAGATTTGTTGTACAATTTCTAAAACGTTTTTATCGATAGCAATATTGATTCCGTTAATTGTTTCTGTAATATCTCCTTCTTCTGCTTCAGCTAATGCGATTCCCCATTTAGGTGAACAGCAACCGGCTCCCTCAAAAACAAAACGAAGGGTATTTACGCCGCTTTCTTCCATGAATTTTTCAATATAAGCTTTCGCTTGATCAGTGATAACCATTTGTTTCCTCCTGAGAATAGGATTTTATCTTAGAATAGTATCATAAAGTGAGTACATTTGCGAATGAATACGACACTTTCAATTATTTCTATAAAAACATGAAAGTATAATAATAGCCGTACAAACTGTATTTTTTAAAAAAATAGTTAATTTCCTGTGTTTAATTTACAATTATTTCTTGTAATTACAGAATAACTTCCATAAAATTAAAAGAAAAGACAAAATGAATCATAGAACGACAGAGGAGGAAGCAATATGAATAGGATTAATGGTTTAAAAGGAAAGTTTATCGCTCAACAGGTTAAAACCATGGATTGGTTTAAGCGTAAAGTAGAACTGGTACATAATCAACGGGGTGCTGAAGCAATAGAGTGGTTAGCGCTGGTTGCGGTTATTGTTGGGATTTTGTTTGCAGCTACTCAATTTAATAAAGATGTTGGACAGAAAATTATGGACAAAATCAAAGATTTTATTGATGCAATTAAAATTTAATAGTAAGAAATAAAAATAAATAGAGATGAATGTATAAATTTCATCTCTTCTCTCTTTATTTAAGTAACTTTATTGTAATTGGGGGTTCTAGTATTGAAAAGAAGAGCAATATTTAATACCTCATGTCTATTGCTTCTAACTTTTGTTCTTCTAACTGGATGTACATTTACTAAAGATACAAAAGTTGAGGTTGCGTTGAAAAAACCAGTACCCTTATCTATTGAAGAAATAGTAGCTTACGAAGGGGAAGGTATATATGCTGGTGATAAGTATGACCAGAAGAAGGTAGAAGCAGAATTAGATAAACTACCAGAAGGATTAACTTCAAAAGAGGTCTATGGATACATGCTTTCACTTATAGGAGAAAACTATAAACAGTATAAAGAGATGTTTGATCAGGTTGATCCTAACTTTAAACAAGAAACAAAAGA
>CALNBV010000009.1 GCA_937874515.1 uncultured Paenibacillaceae bacterium
ATACAGCCTTGAATTCTTTACTGAAGCAAAAAATGTGTGTGTAAGTCTTGTATAAACTATACATCTAACTTAAATGGTTGTTTATTTCTACCACCCCATTATCCTCTGCAGAGTATGCAGAGGATCTTTTTTATTTTCATAACAATCTCGTTCTACAACAGAATCGGTCTGAATTATGTTTGAATTTTCGTACTATTATGTCCTATTATGATTCTGAAAATTCAACTATTATTAAACCATTAAGAGTATTAATACAGTAAAAATCGTAGAAAACAACAAAACAACTTGTTTTAGGGATGAGTGGGGAGTTTCTCATTATTTTTTTCGAAATGACAACGCTTGCAATTATAGCCTAAGGGTGGATTAAGGAGGAATGCAAAATGGCAATTATGCGTCTGGGAAGAGTACAGATCAGAGTTCCTAACTGGGAAAAAAGTGTTCATTACTATAAAAATGTGATTGGTTTAATCGAAACTGCTCGTGATGAAAATCATGTTTATCTTAAAGCATGGGATGAGCATGACCATCATAGTGTCATTTTAGAAAAGGCTGATTCAGCTGGATTAGATCATTTGGCATTTAAATGTGAAACAGCAGAGGATTTAGATATATATGAACAAAAATTAATTGAATATGGTGTTGAAGTTGATCGGATTCCAGCGGGATATCGTATTGCTGAAGGGGAAGCAGTGCGCTTTCGGGTTCCAACAGGACAACTTGTAGAGCTGTACCATGAAATTGATGTCGTTGGAAATGGCATGCCTTTAGTAAATCCAGATCCATGGCCAGATGGCCTTGTAGGCATGGCACCGCCTCGCCTTGACCACTTATTAATTAGTGGGGATGATGTAGAAGGAACGACAAAACTATTCCAGGATATCTTTGGATTCCGCATTGCTGAGCAATTAATTGCTGAAGATGGGGAAAGCAAAATTGCTACCTGGTTATTCAAAACCAACACACCACATGATGTAGCCATTATTAAAGGGCCACAGGGCAAACTCCATCACATTGCTTTCTGGTTAGATGATTGGACTGAAATCCGCAAAGCAGCAGACCTTATGGGAAAAAATAAGGTCATGATTGATGCAGGCCCAACCCGTCACGGAATTACCCGGGGAACAACCATTTACTTCTTTGATCCATCTGGTAATCGCAATGAAGTATTCTGTGGTGGATACATCACCTATCCAGATTCACCAACCATTACCTGGACAACAGAAGATATTGGACGAGCAATTTTCTATTTTGAACGGGAAGTTAATGAACGTTTTACTACTGTCTTCTCTTAGGAAAAATCTCCACTAAAAGATAAACCGAAGCAGATTTAAAAACTGCTTCGGTTTTATTATTTAATAGGCCAATAATGCAGAACCCCAAACCAGGCCTCCTCCAAAGGAAGTGAGCAAAATTTTGTTCCCTCTTTGCAGGGTACCGTTCCGTACAGAAAGATCAAAGGCTAAAGGAATGGTGGCTGCTGAATTATTGCCATAATATTTAATGGTTTTGACTACTTTGTGGTCCGGAAACCCTAAATTCCGTGACAGGGCGTCAATGATTCGTTCATTGGCTTGATGGGGAACCAGCCAATCAATGTCTTCCATGGTATGGCTCGTGGCTTCCAGGGTTTGATGAATGGAAGAAGACATAGATTGAATGGCCATTTTGAATATTTTTCGTCCATCCATATAAATCTTATTTTTTACGCCAGCGCGTTCCGGATTGGGATAACGGCTTCCACCCCCTGGCACATATAAACTAGTAAAATGTTCACCGTCACTTTGAATAGTAGAGTATAGGAGTCCTTTTGAAGAATCCGGTTTTTCTCTAGACACAACCCATGCACCTGCCCCATCACTAAAAAGAATGCTGGAAGAACGATGGGTATAATCCGTCATTTTAGATAAGGTATCGGCACCGATAATTAATCCATGGCGAAAAGCGCCAGAACGAATATATTTATCGGCAATATCCACTATTGCTAGAAAACCTGCACAGGCAGCGGAAACATCAAGGGAAAGAATGGAACGGCATCCTAGACGGTGTTGCAATTGATTGGCTACAGATGGAAAAGGGTGGTCAGGAGTCACTGTAGCAACCAGGATAAAATCAATATCTTCCGGTTGTAATCCGGCATCATGTAAAGCGGATAAAGATGCATGATAGGCTAAATCAGATGTTGCTTCTTCTTCAGTGGTGATTCGTCGTTCGGCAATTCCGGTTCGGGTCATGATCCATTCATTAGACGTATCCATGATTTTTTCCAGATCTCCATTGGTCAGTCTTGTTTCAGGAACATAGGATCCCGTTCCGGCAATACCCATTTTGAACATGACACCATCTCCTTTCCTGTTCAAAAACCTTCACGTTACAGTTATTTAATATTTCTGTTAATTTGCTAAAATACCTTTATAAACAGAATGGCCATTTGCCACCTTAATTATAGCACTAAGTATTAGTATCTGGTACTAATTTTTTGAACAATAAATCTCTTTTTGTAGATTTCCAGGGAAATACGTCACAAAAGGCTTCTTTTCCTCTTTAAAAGGAAGTAAGAAAAAAGGAAAAGAAACGCGATATAAATTGCACTTTGGAAGAAAGGGAGGAATAAAGCCAATTCCAGGGTCGTTCCATTCCAGTTCATAAGAACTTCTACCATTTTATATGCAGGTGGGAACAGATAAAAGAGAAAATCAATCTGTTTTGGGATAAACGGGGTAAAGGCAATATACACATGAGACGCTACGAGTACTAGAGTTAATCCTCCAATGGAAGTAATAACGGACTTGACTATATCCCGTTGAAAAAAACTGGCCAGAGCAATTCCTAAAAGAGCCACTAGTAGATGGTGCAATAGGGAGAGAGTGCCCACTTTAATTGTAAGGGGCTCATCTAACAGGTTAAAAGCAATAGGATAGAGAAAAGAAAAGAGAGTTAACCCAGTAGCAATCAGAAATAAGGTCATGATTTTTGCTATATAGTTTTGTAGATAACTTTTGCTGTGAATCAGTGTTAATTGGTGCTGAATTGAATCCTCAATAGCAAAAAAGCCCAGGCTAAGCCAGGCGATGATATAGTATAAGCCTGTAGCGGTTACAGTATAGCTATCAATGGTCGGGTTTGGTCGATATGTATAAAAGATAATAATAAATACCAGATATGTGGCAACGGGAGGAAAATAGCGATAAGAACGAAGATAATAGGTAAAGTAATAATAGATTAAATGGGCCATGATTTAATCCCCCCCTTTCGTTTTTGTCCATTCCAGAAGTGGTTCGTAATAGTACACAGAGCGGATAGAAGCCCCTTTTTGCAATAAATACAGGAGAACTTCATCACTATTTCCGGGAGTAACTAGTAACTCCAGATAATCCTTTTCTTTATAAATATTTTTAACAACCCCCTGTTGAATAGCGGTAACATCAATATCGATTTTTTGGGGGAAGGTTGCTTCGATGACCATGGAGGGTTCTCTGATATCCTTGGCCATACGGTCCATATGGACTCTTCCGTTTCTTAATACGATAAATCGATCGACCAGATTTAATAATGATGGTTCATGAACGGATAAAACAAGAGTCATTCCCTGCTGTTTTAAGCTTTGTAAAATATGAAGAAAATCGTTCTGGGACTGTGCATCTAATCCAGAAAGTGGCTCATCTAAAATTAATAGATCAGGTGGATGTAAAATTGCCTGCATGATGGCGATTTTTTGCAGCATTCCTTTTGAAAAACTGTCCATTCTTTGCCTGGACACCTTTTGGAGTTGAAATAAATTTAGCAATTCCTCAATGCGTGTTTTTAATAAAGGAAGGGATAGTCCATGTATTTTCCCCATATGCAACAAATATTCCACCGGGGTAAAACGGAGATGTCTCGGAAACCCTTCTGGAACAAATCCCATTTCAATTTTTTTTGATTGAATAACCTTTCCTCTATTGGGGAGTGCTAACCCACCAATAATGCGTAATAAGGTGCTTTTTCCTGATCCATTGGCACCTAAAATCGCTAAACTTTCCCCAGGGTTAATGGACAGGGAGAGATCCAGAATGTTTTTTTCTTTATAGTATTTTTTTATGGATTTTAGTTCGATAAGGGGGTTCAAAAGGATCACCTGATTCATTAATTAAAAGTAAACGTATTATTCTTTATTTTAGCAAAAAAACAAGAACAACATAAATTTAATTCAAAAAGAGCAAAAGAAAGGATGATTCCCGATGAATTCCTCATTAAATCATAATATTGGGTTAATTGGTGTTCCTATGGACCTTGGTGCTGATCGCCGGGGAGTGGACATGGGTCCAAGCGCCATTCGTTATGCTGGGCTTCAGCAACGGTTAGAGAAATTAGGATATATGATTCATGATGAAGGGGATCTGGTTGTACAGCGGCCCAAACATTACGCTACTTCAGGTACTCATTTGAAATACCTGGGTGAGATTGCAAGGGTGAATTATGCATTGCGAGATGCTGTTTCCAAACAAATGGAAAAGGGCTATTTCCCTCTGGTTATTGGAGGGGACCATAGCATTGCCATTGGTACACTGGCTGGGGTGATGCAACATAAGAACAATACTGGAGTGATCTGGTATGATGCCCATGCTGATATCAATACAGGTGACACTTCCCCTTCAGGAAACATCCACGGTATGCCTTTAGCCATTGGGTTAGGTGTTGGCCATCCTGTCCTTACAGCAATCAGAGGAAATACGTCCCCACTTTGTGCGAAGAATGTGGTAATTATCGGTGCCCGTTCTCTTGATCCAGGGGAAAAGAAGTATTTAAAAGAGATTGGAATGAAGGTTTTTACCATGCATGAAATTGACCGTCTGGGCATGTCCCGGGTGATGGATGAAGCCCTGGATATCGTATCCAAAGGAACAAATGGGGTTCATTTAAGTTTAGATTTAGACGCCTTAGATCCCCACGATGCGCCAGGTGTGGGCACACCAGTTATGGGGGGGATCAGTTATAGGGAAAGCCACCTTGCCATGGAAATGGTAGCAGAACGTTGCGTGTTAACCAGTGCGGAATTTGTTGAAGTAAATCCTATTTTAGATGAAATGAATCGAACTGCTAAAATTGCCGTCGAATTAATGGGTTCCGTATTTGGGGAAAAATTACTATAATTATTTTGAAACCATGTACACCATTCTACGTAGATAAATATATAAGAAAGACTGGGGTTATAAATAGTGGATAACGATCGTACGGAGCAACGAATAATCCAGAAGGCGAAGGAAGGAGACCGCACAGCCTTTGCTGAGTTGGTCGATTTATACAAAGATCGGGTATACCATATTTCTTACCGAATGTTGGGGAATCGGCAAGAGGCTGAGGATGTGGCCCAGGAGACATTTATTAGGGTTTATAACAATTTGGAGTCATATAACCCACAGTATAAGTTCTCAACCTGGATCTATCGAATTGCAACGAATTTAAGCATTGATTTCATTCGAAAAAGAAAGCAGAGCCTTTCCCTGGATGCGGATATTTCCGGAGCTGAAGGGTTAGACTGGCATGATCGGTTAGCAGATTCAGGATTGGGACCTGAAGAGGAAGTGCTGGCCGATGAATTTCAAAATGAAGTACAGGGCGCGATTATGGGTTTAAATCCTAAATACCGTTCTGTGATGGTCTTAAGGTATATTCAAGATTTAAGTTTACAAGAGATTAGTGAAACGGTACAACTTCCTGTTTCAACCATTAAAACACGCATTCATCGCGGACGAGAAGCCCTGCGGAAAAAATTGCGTTTCTTATAAGAAAGGGAAAGGGGTGAAACCATGACGTGTCATGATATGAATGATCTTATCCATGGCCATTTAGATGGAGATTTAACTGAAGAAGAAGAAAATCTCCTTCGTGACCATATCCAGTCTTGTCCTGAATGTAAGCAGAATTTAAGAGAAATAAAGAAATCCATGGCACTCGTCCAAAGCCTTTCCCATACCCATGCGCCAGTAGGGTTTACCGATCGGGTGATGGCAGCACTCCCGCCAGAACAACCAAAGAAACGGAAGATGGATTGGAAAAGGCCCTTATTTAAACATCCTTTTTTGGTTGCAGCTTCTTTATTTATCCTTCTTATGACTGGGAGTATGTTTTCTACCTGGTCACAGGGAAGAAATCAATTTCAGGTTTCTGCTCCCCATCAACAAAATTTGATTATTGAAGAATCGACCCATACGGTGATTGTGCCCAAGGGGCAGAAAGTGGAAGGCGATATAGAAGTACGCAATGGCACCATTCATGTAGAGGGAGAAGTCACAGGGAATGTAGTGGCTATTAATGGGGATATTGTAAGGGCTTCTACGGCTCACATTAGTGGGGAAGTGGAGGAAATCCATGTTGTATTACAATGGATTTGGTATAATACAAAGAAAATTGTAAATTTCTTTTTCTTTTAATCAGAGAGAAAACCTGCGATGAATTCGTGGCCAGGCACGGTTGTCCCCGTGTCTTTTTTTGATTATACGTAGAAAACAAGCTATACTAGGAGAGATAGTGAGTGCGGATATAGACCTCCAATCTCAAAGGAGGATAGGGATAAATGGAGGATTTTACAAATAATTTCCTTACCTATGTACTAAATGCGGTAGATGTTATTATTGTGTCTTATATTATCTATAAGTTTATTCTGTTATTGCGAGGAACCCGTGCCCTGCAACTTTTTAAAGGGATTATGGTGATCGTTGCAGCCATGTTATTGAGTTCATGGTTGCAATTGCGTACCTTACAATGGTTAATGGATAAAGCTTTTACTTATGGGGTTTTTGCGATTTTAATTATTTTTCAACCGGAATTGCGCCGGGCTTTAGAACACATTGGACGGGGGAAGATTTTTTCCCGCAGTTCTAATTCCGATTCATCAGGAATGTCGAAGGTGATCGATGACATTATTACAGCCATGTACTATATGGCAAAACGGCGAATTGGTGCTCTCATTGTGTTTGAAAGGGAGACCGGTTTAACGGATTATATTGAAACAGGAACTGCTCTTGAGTCGAAAAATAGCTCCCAATTATTAATTAATATTTTTATTCCTAATACACCTCTTCATGATGGTGCTGTAATTTTACGTGGGGACCAGGTCATGGCAGCAGCCTGTTATTTGCCCCTCTCCGAAAATCCCACCATCTCAAAAGAGTTAGGGACCCGGCACCGTGCAGCCATTGGGATTAGTGAAGTTTCAGATGGAATTTCTCTTGTGGTTTCTGAAGAAACAGGCCAGATATCAGTGGCCATAAACGGGGAAATTCGAAGAGATTTATCGGAGGATCAATTACGGGAATTTTTACAGGAAAAGTTAGTGCCTCAGGCCAAATCCACGCCAACACTCTGGCAGCGGAAGGTGAAGAGAAATGGATAAATGGCTGAAGAATAATAACGTAGTGAAAGTTCTATCTCTCGTGTTAGCTGTTATGTTGTGGATGGTTGTGAATATTAATCCTGCACCAACGTCGTCTATTGGCGGACAACAGATTTCTACTAAGATTGACCAGGTACAATTGCAGGCCATCTATGATGAGAATAAGTATTTTGTTACAATGCCAACAACAGTTCAGGTAGAAATTAAAGGGTCAGATTATTTTACTCTTACCTCCCTTTTTTCCAGTAAAAATAATTACAAGGTATATGTAGACCTATCTTCATTACGAAAAGGGACGTTCTCTGTGCCTGTACAATATAAAGGATTTCCTGCGGGCGCAGAAGTGGTTGTAGAACCTAAAACCGTTCAGGTGACCATCGAAGAAGCGAAGAAAGTGGAAAAAACAGTACAGGTTGAATTAATTGGGAAAGTGAAAGATGGCTTTGTTATGGGTGAACCCATCGTGAAACCAGGTACTGTCATGGTGAGCGTTCCAGAAAGCAGGTTGCAGGATTTGGCTAGTGTACAAGCCATTGTTAATGTGGAAGGGGCTACGGATACTGTTGATAAAACCTTTGAATTGAAAGCTGTGGATAAAAAAGGACAGCCTATCCGCGCTAAGATTAATCCAGAAAAGGTTGACGTAGTCATCCCTGTTACATTACCTTATAAATCAGTACCCCTTGTATTGAATTATACGGGTAGGCCTCCAGATGGCATTGTTATTAGCAGTATTGTGATGAATCCTCCGACCATTACTGTTTATGGTCCGAAAAATTTGCTGTTGGACTTAAGTGCATATATGGGTCCAACCCTTGATTTAAGCCGTTTCTCGGCAAATGATACCATGAAAATGAAAATACCTCTGTATGATCAGTTTTCCAAAACAGATCCAGATACTGTTGAAATTATCGTACAGGTTTCAACGGCTGTATCTAACAACGCCATGGATATCCCTATTAAAATCATTAATTTGCCTAAGGGAAGAACAGCAACCCTTGTAGAGCCAGGGACCACTATTCATGTGCAGTTACAAGGTACTGCTGAAAACCTGGCTAAGCTGACCAAGGATGATATTGAGGCAACGATAGATGTAGGCAAATTGGGCCTTGGCGAACAAAATGTAGTCATTAACGTAAAAGCTCCCTATACAATTAAAGTGATGAATTCCCAGGAAAGTCTAAAAGCAGTGGTCATGATTAAGTAATCGAGTTTCATGGATTTGAATTGAGGTCGGTTAGATCGAGAGGAGATTTAAAGAACATGGGTAAGTATTTTGGAACTGACGGAGTTAGGGGTGTAGCTAATTTAGAACTAACTCCTGAGCTTGCTTATAAATTAGGCCGTTGTGGTGGATATGTTGTTACGCAAGATAAGAAAAATGAAAAACCTAAAGTAGTGGTAGGAAGGGATACCCGGATTTCTGGTCCTATGTTAGAAAAGGCCCTTATTGCAGGATTGCAATCCATTGGGGCGGAAGTGATTCGTTTAGGCGTGATTACAACCCCAGGAGTGGCATACCT
>CALNBV010000010.1 GCA_937874515.1 uncultured Paenibacillaceae bacterium
TCCCTTCCCTCAGCTAACTTGCTTTCATATACCCCACTCCGGCCACCGATAACATCTGTAATGCTGGCAAGAAAATCCCGTACTACATTAGCCCCCAAAATGACTTCACCGGATACAATCCCTAAGTATGCTTCAACTTCTTTTCCCTGCAATATATTGGTTGTAGAAATGATCATGTTCCATTCCTCCTATCTCCTGATACTCCAATTACGATTTGAAACCATTTTTAGTTTCAGACATATTCCGATATTTTATTAGTTCTGCACAAATACTAATGGCAATTTCCTCAGGCCCCTCTGCCTGAATATCCATGCCAACGGGTGAGTGAATCCATGGAGGAATCGGGTTAGGATCCAGTAATCGGGCTGTTCGTTTTTTCGGGCCAAGTATTCCAAGATAGTTGGGCGGCTTATTAATCAGATATTTTAAAGCACGTTGATCCCATTGAAAATGATGGGTCATAAGGAGAACATAACTATTTGGGTGTAATTCATTGTCTTCTAGGTAGACATGGGGAAATTCTTCAATCATTTGTTCTGCAGTAGAAAAACTCCCCTGTTCAAACCGTTCCCTTCTCGGGTCAATCAAATAAACAGTGAAGTCTAATTTAGATGCTAACCATACTAGAGGTTCTGTATCCGGACCCGCTCCAAAAATATAGAGACGTTCCCTTGGTTTGTACAGTTCTATCAATATTCTTTCATGATTTGCTATTGTAATCATTTTTGTTTTCTTTTCATTTGCGATGGAATTTTCCAGATGGGCAACTAGAGACTGTCCTATAGAATCTGAGCCATTAAGAAACTCCCCATCTTCACAATAATAAATCCCATTTTTTTGATGATTTTCCCCATCAATGAATGTGACAGAAACCACCCGTTGCAGGGATAATAATTTTTGTTCTATCTTCTCCCATAACCCATTCCAGCTTGTCTCTTCAATATAAACATAAATAATGCCGTTACAACCTGCCCCATTGCCCCAACCTAAATCATCCTCTGAAGATAAATCATATGTTATGTTTTTCGGTTTGCCGGATTGCAGAACCTCATTGGCATAATGAACTAAATCTTCCTCTAAACATCCGCCGCTAATCAATCCATGGATGTTGCCCTGTGCATCGATGAGCATTTTTGCCCCTTCATGGCGATAGGCTGAACCTTCCACAGCGATAACCGTTGCCATCACAAACCTTGAGAGTTTATTATTTTTTAAAACCTGAAGAACCCGAAATAAATCGTTCAATCATCCTTCACCTGCTCCCTTTACTAACTGATCATAGTCGTAAGGTGTATCGATGTCTTTTGGATATTCATTTTCACTGTGGCACAGAAATAAAAAAGAAGCATTTTTACGGATGATTTCCTTTCCCCCTTTGTCACCCTTCAATGCCCTTAATTCTTCAAAAAAGTGAGATGAAAACAAGACAGGGTGACCAATTTTACAATTGCTATATTTCGTTTGTATGATGATTTTTGAACCATCTTCTTGTTTGCGTCTAATTCCTGTATATGTGAGCCAGATCTTTTTTATATCTTCCTCAAATAGGGTTGGTTGATCCCCCAATAAAATGATAGCCCCTTCCGCAGATGGGGGTAGGGATTGAATGGCTATTGCCAGGCTGCTACCCAACCCCCTATGAGGCCACCTGTTATAGACAGGAGTACAACCATAGTTGGAAACCATCCTTTTTAGATTTTCATTTTTCTCGGGGATGACCACCTTCGTTTCTATCAATGGCATACCCTTTGTTTTTCTTAATACATATTCCAACAGTGATACTCCCCGCCAGGGCAACAGCAGTTTTTCCGTACCCATTCGCACCGATTGTCCGCTGGCCAGAATAATCCCATAGATTTCTGACATGGTTTTCATTTTTTGTTCCCCCATAGGGATAAAAGAATCGCTTTTAAAGAAACTAACCCTAAGGCAATGTTATGTGAAAGGAGTATCCAAAATGAGCCCTACAGGCCAGCAACCCCCTCAATCACAAAGCTTTAAACAACAACAATTCCAACAACAACAGCAACAACTTCAGGAAAATCAACAGCAAATGGAACAACAATTCCAACAACAAAAAAAGCAGGCCCTACAAACCATGATGCAAGCAGAGCAAATGATTCAGCAAAGCGTCTCCTCTAACAATTTACAATCTATGCAACAGGCCCAACAACAACTACAACAAGCCACCCAACAATTGAATCAAATGCAGGGAATTGCAGTCACCCAAAACACCACAGCAAAGCAACAGCAATTAGAGCAGGTCCGCCAACAAATTGAACAAGCGGCGCAAACCCTTAGCCTCATTGAAACCTTAAATGAAGAAAACAACAGTTTTAAAAAGGGTTAAAAAATAAATCCCCAGTTCCTTATCAGGCTGGGGATTCATTTTCAGGTGTGTTTTTTTCAAGAATGCTCTTAATGGCTTCTCTTATTTCATGGTATCCTGTGCAACGACACAGGTTGGATGCCATCCACTCCTCGATTACCTCATCACTGGCATTGGGATGTTTAGAGGATAAGGCATGGGCATTTAAAATAAATCCCGGGGTACAAAAGCCGCATTGAATGGCCCAATGGTCTACAAATGCTTTTTGAATAGGGGAACCCATTAACCCTTCAATGGTAGTGATAGGTTGATTTACAGATTCAATCGCCAGGGAAAGGCACCCATGCATAGGCTCACCATCCACAAGAACGGTACAGGCTCCACAATCTCCGTTTTCACAGGCTTTTTTTGCTCCGGTTAAACCCAGTTGTTCTCTTAATATATGTAACAATGTATCCGCAGACCTTATCACCACTTCATTGGTTTCCCCATTCACATGGAGATGAACCACTTTTTTCGATTTATCATTAAAAATCATGATCTTCCCCCCATTAATCCCTGGATAACTTCCTCTAACATCCTTTTACAAAGAAATTCCCTGTACACACCTGACCCTAGCATATCATTGACAGGAGAAGATGGAAGATGGGCAAGGGCCTTTGTAATACGATTTTCCACGGTTAAATTCGTTTCATTGATGGAATTCTCTAAAGCAAGGGACCGGAAAGGGTATTCACACAAACCGCTAAATGCAATGCGAATCCGGTTGTCTTTTTCAAGGGCCGCCATTGAAACAAGGGGATAGCCAATTTTAGATAGCCGTGTCTTCTTTAAGCTAACATAAGGGCAATTGGCAAAAGCCTGATCAATGATGATTTGAACCAGAAAATGATTGGGATGCAAAGTTATTTCCATATTAAATATCTCTTCCAGGGGCAGAGTCATTTCCCCCTCTTTACCGGCTATTTTCACCCTGGCATCCGCTAAAAGTAAGGGCAAAATCCCTTCACGATACATTAACTGGCTGCAAAGGTTCCCGCCAATGGTAATCTTGTTTCTCGATGTATGGTCCGCTACTTGTTTAACGGTCTCCCCTAACAGAGGAAACAACCCGGACTCAGCAATTTTATTCAAGGGAACCCCAGAACCGATGATTAAATCATCCCCTTGAATCTCTATGACTTGGCAATCCGGAATTCCTTTGATGTCAATCACAGCATCGGCAACGATTTTATTCATTCGCGCAAAGGTAATAAATTCCGTTCCACCATTAAAAATCATCGCTTTTTGGCCATCCCGAGTTACTGTATCCAGCGTTTCAAGGGCCTCTGGGATTGAGGTTGGTTTATAGTATGCAAAGTCAAATGGAATCAAATTTCCCCCTCCCTTCTAACCCTCCAAATTGTTTCAGGGGTTAATGGCAGCGTAGATAACTCAACTTTCGCAGCTGTTGAAAGAGCGTTTGCCAGGGCAGCGGGTACCCCAATGACCCCATATTCCCCAATGCCACGAGCACCATATGGTCCATCTGCCGAGGGGGATTCAATAAAGTCTACAAGGTATTGGCATGGTTCTTCCCCAAATCGCAACATTTGATACGTCCGCAATTGGGGATTAAGCACAATTCCCTCTTCATCAAAAACATAACCTTCACTGCTAGCAAAGCTTAGGCCTAAGTACATGCCGCCTCTCATTTGTTGTGTCGCCATGGCTGGATTAATGATGGTTCCGCCATCGAGGACCGTCACAGCTTTTAAAATTTTATAGGAACAATCTCTTGAATCCCATTCCACTTCTACCCCTTGCACGCCAACAGACCACCAGGGCCCTGGTTTTCCAAACCCCGTTTCTTGATCCATGGGGGTTAAATGCCTTTGGATGTATCTTCCATGGCCTACTACCTGTCCTTCAACGGCATGCCCATTGGGAAATTTGTACCCCATGGCAATATCCTGTATTTGCACCCCGTATTCGGGATTCGCCTTTAAATAAACCCTGTTTCCCCCTACTTCTAGATCATCCACAGTGCATTGTAAAGCAATAGAGGCCGTTCTTTTTAATTGGGAAATAGCGTCATCTGCGGCGGCCAATACTGCCCGTCCCGCCAGGAAAGTGGTACTGCTTGCAACAGTTCTCCATTGGTGAGGATCGTACTGGGTATTTAACTCCATGGTGACATGGATCTTTTGGAAGTCCATATTAAGTCGCTCCGCCAAAATTTGGGCAAGAATCGTTTTCGTCCCCTGGCCCAACTCAATAGCAGCACAGTTTAAATTAACACTCCCATCAGATTCAAAAGTGAGTATGGCCCCGGCCTGGGCATTGGTCGCCGTTGTTGAGGTTTTCCAAAACAGGCTAAGGCCTTTTGCAATGATTTTGTTGTTCCCCAACTCTATTCGCTGGCCATCCTCCCATTGAATCAATTCCTGTGCACGGGCAAGACACTTTTCTGCATCCCCGATGTTGTTCCCTGTTAAATAGGTTTGGGTTGGTGTTGAAGCCCCTTGCTTTATTACATTGATTTTGCGAAGTTCAACAGGATTCATGTTTAATTTCTTTGCCAGTTGATCCATAGTCCGTTCTACAGCAAAGGTCAATTCAGGGTGTGCGTACCCGCGGAAAGAAGTAGCAAAAGGATGATTGGTATACATGCAATAGGAATCACACCATACATTAGGAACTTCGTAAGGACCAGTACAATCAATGGCTGCTGCCCTTGTAATCCCCGCAGCCTGATCAGTATAGGCTCCGGAATCAATCAAAAAAGTGTACCGTCCCGCCATTAACTTCCCTTCATTGTTTACCCCAAGGGCAATGGTCGCTTCAATTCCAATATGGCAGGGTGCTGTAATCAAATCTTCTTCCCGTTCGTATTCCAGTTTTACTAATTTTCCCCCTACAGCTTTGGAAGCCAAATAGGTAAGGGGCTCCAATTGAACCGTTCCTTTTCCTCCGAAAGCACCCCCGAGCATGGGAGTATGGACAATAATATTTCCTACTTCTATATTAAAAAATTGATTTAATACTTTTTAATGGTGTAGGGGGATTGGGTGGTTGAATGGACAATCACCTTTCCCGCAGGGTTGATTTCTACCCTGACACACCGGGTTTCCAGGGCCGCATGGTCAGAAAGATTAAAAGAATAAGTGGCTTGTATCGTTTCCGTACACTGATTCCATATAGATATAAAATCCCCTTTGCGGATTTTGATATGGCTTCCGATATTTGTCCCTGTCACAGGATAAACATTGCTTATAATCTTTTTATATTGGCCAGAATTTTCATGGACCAATGTGGCACCCCTTTGAAAAGCTTCCTTTACGGAATTCACTACTGGAAGGGGCTCGTAATCCACCTTCACCAGGGTGGTAGCCTTTTTCGCCTGATGTTCATGATCCGCTACCACAATTGCAATAGGTTCCCCATAATACCGAACCTTTTCATATGCTAAAGGAGGCCGGTCCGCTAAAATAGGGCCGATATGAATAGGGAAAACCGCACCTGTCACAATGGCCCGCACACCTGGCACTTTCCATGCTTCGGCGGTGTCGATCGATTTAATTTTGGCATGAGCATATTCGCTTTTGACCAATTTAGCATGGAGCATCCCTGGCACAGTATAATCCCCGACATACCTTACCACCCCGGTTGCTTTTTCTACAGCATCAATTCTTTGTATGGGTTTTCCAACAGATGTCCTAACATTTGCTGTCACAATAGGCACCTCCACAATTTCCATAAATTACTTCTATTTTTGTCCAATTGATAAAGAACCACACATTCATCAATGGGCAACGATAATCATGGTATCTACATCTACCTCATGAGCCGAAGCATCAAGGGTTCTTTCAAGGATAGCGCTAATGTTTTGTAGAGACTCTCGATGTTCCACTACAAAAACCGGCACACCGCCGCCCTTGATTTTTTCCTGTTTTGTTGTAATAATAGCCATTATTTTCGTAGGCTGGTTCATTTATTTCTCCCACCTTTATTAGATTCACTGGGTAAACGGATGGCACTATCAAGGATCGGGACATTTTCCAGGACTTGTTGAATTTGTTGAAACTCTTTTTCCATAGGTAAGAAAAACAAAGCGATTCTTCCATCTTCCATCTTTCTTTTGGAAAGGGGCACAAAATCCGGCTCCCCCGTATCCAGATAGGAACCAAGTACATTAGCCAGATGATGCAACATGGCCTGTCGCTGTCCTAAGTTGGAAAAAGTGACGATTCCATTTTCATTTTTTGGAGTAATAATCGCCCCAACGGCCCGTTCCAGGATCACCTTGCGGCTTGTTTCTAACCCAACGTTTTTTATATGAATATCACCTACATAAAGATTGGGACCTTCAAAACGAATCGCTCCTTCAGACACTTCAGCCATATCCCTAAGCAATTTTCCCTTTATGCTGTATTTGATGATAAAACTCAGGACAAATCCAAGAATAATCCCTAACCAGAGATTATAAACGGAAATCAATGTGGAGATGAGGGCCAAGAACATAACCATGTAATTTCTACCTTCAAATGCCTGGGCCATTCCTTCAATAAAGGCCTGTCCACGCTTTACCAATTCTTTATTGTCAACTTTTTCAAGGGTGTCCCTTTCCATTTTTCGAACTTCCCGAAATTGGGTTGCTGCAAGCCCTAAAAAGGTAACCGCAGTCCAATCGGAATCCAAAACAGAAGGTACAGCCACAGATCCAATAAAAGCAGCGATAAAACCAAAGGAAAGGTGGATAATTCTTCCTGTGGGATATGTAGGATATTGGCGAAAATCAGTGCGCAACAAAATAATTCGTGCGATGAAGCCTAACAGAGTCCCAATGATTACTGGTAGTAGGTATTTTCCCATTGCTTATCCTCCTGAAATCTGTTCAGAAAACATTGTATAGGTTACCCTTATTAGGAAAATAAAAAACCTCTGCAAAATGCAGAGGCTTATAATTCATTAAGTTTTTCTTGTTTTAATTTTTCTAGTACATCAACTCGTTCTTGTACACCATTTAATTGTTCTTCTAATTCTTTAATATGATTCTCCATTCCCTTCCTTGACTCACCATCCACATCATTTTTGTTATAAGAAGCATAAGCCTGTTCCAACTCTTCTTTAATGTGGTTTTGCAGTTGTTTAAAACGAATAATCCTTGGATTAAAAAACTCTTCTACTTCTTTTGTTTTTGCAATCGTCATTTTACATTGCCCCTTCCATTTTTTCCATACTATTGTGATCCCTAAAGTTCCTCAGGGTTTAAATTAAATATTTTAAATTTTTTGAATACGCTTACATCATACCATAAAAAAAAATCGATTGTCTATAATAGACCAACCGATTTTTGGGATTTCCTGTATTAAGTTGATCAAGCCTCTTCCGCAATCAAATAGTTGTTTTGTTTATTGAGATGTTTTTCCTTTTTTCCATGCATAAAATAATAAAAAATCATGGACAGAAGAATTACCCCTACCATACTCAAATAAAGACCACGATATCCTGTATAAGGGATTAGAAAACCCAATACATATGGGCCAATGCCAAAGCCAATGTCGATACACATGAAGAATGTTGATGTAGCAAGGCCTAACCGATTTGATGGAGTTACTTTGATGGAGACAGCCTGGGCAGAAGAAGTATAATTTCCATATCCAAGCCCGATAATCGCCCCTGCAAGTAATAATGTCCATCCAACATGTACCTGGCTTAAAAGGGCCATTCCCCCTGCAAAAACCAAAAGGGCTGGATAAATTACAAAATTAGCACCTTTCCGATCAAATAATCGCCCTGTAATGGGTCTAGAGAACAACACCACAATGGCATAAACAATAAAGAAGAAGCTAGCTGCTTCAATGAGTTTTAAGTCTTGCGCATAAAAATTGATAAAAGATAACACACCTGAATAGGCAAAACCAACAAATAAGGTAACAAGGGAGATGGGAAGTGCCTTGTATTCTATATAATCGCTAATCTTAAACACTTTTTTCTTTCCTTTTTCTTTTTCAACTACCGCTATTGAGGGTACTTTTAAAAAGAAAAAGGAAAGAAAAAAGTGTTTAAAAAGAAAGACGTTACCAAACCTAATCCTCCCAAAATCAAACAAAAGATAAAAATCATTTGAAAACTGGTATGTTCGCTTAAAAATAAACCAAAAAACGGTCCTATGGCCGTAGCAATAATCGCACTTAAACTATAATATCCAATTCCCTCTCCACGTCTTTGGGAAGGAATAATTTGTGCAACAATAGTACCCGTAGCAGTGCTTGCTATTCCTAAGGCAATCCCATGCAATAAACGATTGATTACTAAAAATGGAAGGGTAACGGCACCAAAATATAATAAGGTGGTCAATGTAAAAAGGGCCATTCCCACAATCAGAATTTTCTTTCTGCCTAGTTGATCGATGATTCTACCGGAAAAGAGTCTTCCTATAAGTGCACCAATGACAAAGATTCCCGTAACCAGACCTGCTTCACTGGTGCTTGCCTGGAACTTTTCAACGGCATAGGTAGATATGGTTACGATTAACAGATAAAAAATAAGTGTTACAAAAAAATTAATCGTAGAAACAATTAAAAAATCCTTTGTCCAAAGCTTGGCTTTACTCATAATTTTCCCCTCTACTTAAGCAAATTCTCCCGTACAGTGGCCAAAACCCGACTGACCTCTTCCTGTTCTGTTTCAGTAATTCCTCGCAAAGCATCAATTTCAAGTTCCTTAATCATCAACTTAATTTCTGCACAAATTTCCATTCCATAATCCGTTAGCTGTATCTTTTTTTCCCGACGGTCTTTCCCCGGAACCAATTCCACATAATTCAGTTCTTCCAATCGTTGAATCATCCTTGTAATGGTCGGTTTTTCGACATTTTGATGATTCGCAATTTCCACATTGGTATAAGGGCCTTTCAGATACAAGAGATTCAGGATTGCCCACTGAGAAGTATATAGTTGATATTTGGTCAGTTGATTGTTCGCCTTATTGATTAATGGCCGATACATGGATATAAATTGATGAAAAAAATTTTGATAGGGTTGCATCGGATCCCTCCAATTAATCAGTTAGTTAGCATAAGTAACTATGTTATCTTATCATAATATGTCTAAATTGTGAATAAAAAAGCCCTTGCAGATGCAAGAGCTTTAAAATGTATACCCACTTTATAATTTTATGGTTACCCTTCTTGACAGCAACTTAATGATCCAAAGCATAATCCCTATTAATACAAACAAACCGGCCATAGATGCATAAAGAGGTAATCCGCTTTCCCAAATTATATCTCTAATTCTTAATAAAAATATGAATAGAGCAAGCACTGCAAAACCTATAAGTTTCATTCGATAGAATGCTGCACCAATCATCCAACCCATTACAAAGTAGGTAAAAAGATTAACACTGAATAGAAACAAAGTTAATACCCACCCGTGACCAGGGTCAATGATCGGTGAAAAAAGCATACCTGTGACGATGATTGCAATGACATTATTGTCAGTGTCTTTAGCATCTTGCAACACGTTTATACTTTCAATACCATAAGGGAAATCTATCATCTGTATGACTAGATGTTCAATCCCAGCAATCATTGCTGAAGCAAGAACCAATGCGACAGCCAGCCCAGAGGAACCTAGAATCGCACTCTTAAAATAATCTTTTCTCGTTAGCCCGTTTTTCACATAAAAAGGGAGAAAAACAGCGGCAGAGATAATACCAATAATAAACATGTAAATATTAGAAGATATATAAGAAGTAAGTAAGAAATCCTGCAAAGGTTGACCTTTCGTGAATACCGGCGCATTTTGGATAAGATGAACCAGCAAAATAATACTAAAAAAAGGAATGGTCCATTTTAATTGAAACCAAAATACATCCGATGCAATTTTTAAATAAATGGGCTTAGTCTTCATCTTACATTCCCTCCCCTGTTAAATGAATAAATAAATCCTGGAGAGATATGACTCCCACTTCTAGCCCTTTTTCCTTCGCTTCATTTCTTTGTTCCTTACTCAACGCACCGTAAATGACTACCCGTTTTGTATTTCCTAATTGTTGCTCATTCAATTTCCGTAATCCCTTTACAAACTGGTCAACTTCATTAGCTGTGCCGGTAATTGTAGCACCTCGTGATATCAACGTTTCATTCTCTTCCTGCAAAATCAAGGTTCCTTTATCAATAATGAGAACTTCATCAAACAAATAGTCCATTTCAGATACAAGGTGTGTGGATATGATGATGGTTCTTGGATGATTGCTCTGGTCTTCTAGTAATTCCTTATAAAAAATTTCCCTCGTAGGTGCATCCATCCCTAGATAAGCTTCATCAAAAATGGTCAATGGACATCGGCTTGCTAAACCTATTGTTACGAAAAGTGCAGATTGCTGGCCTTTGGATAGTTTTTTCACTGCTTTATTTAACGGAAGATTAAATCCTTTTACCAGGTCCATTGCATAGTCCATATTAAAATGGGGACGATACCTTTCTGCAAATTTAAGCATCCCGATCACTTTTTCCGATTCATCTTTATTATCTTTCTCATAGATAAAAACCACATCTTGCATAACCTCAGGGTTTTCAAATGGAGCATCCCCAAGAATTCGAATGGTTCCACCCGTCTGTTCACGAAGGGAAGCCAGCAAGGATAATAGGGATGTCTTTCCAGCGCCATTTCGTCCAAGAAGGCCATAAATTTTCCCCTTTTCCAGAGTAAAAGAGATATTCTTGAGTGCTGCAACCTCATGATAATTTAGGGAAACATCCTTCACTTCTACTGCAAAAGTCATTTGCTATCACTCCCTTTCACTTTTTTTATAAATTCAATAATTTCCTCATCCGAGATGCCTAATTTATCTGCTTCCTGGACCAACCCCACAATAAAGTCATTCACAAAAGCATTTTTTCGCTTTTCCAGCAGTTTTTCTTTTGCACCTTCAGCCACAAACATTCCAATCCCCCTTTTTTTGAAGAGAATGCCTTCATCCACCAACTGGTTCACGCCTTTGGACACCGTGGCATGATTAATTTTGTAAAAATTAACAAGTTGAGTTGTTGAAGGAGCCTGCTCTCCTTCTTTTAATTGGTCATTGACAATTTGATCCTCAATTTTTTCTCGAATCTGCAAAAATAATGGTTTGTTCTCATCAAATAGTTGACTCAAGGATTCATCACCTCTTTTCAAGTAAAATACCTTAATGGTTAAATGGTTATATACTTATGTGTATAACTATAGTTCCAAGACGTCTATTTGTCAATCCCTGGTATAAAGAAAAAAGGCCACCCTAATCAGGTGGCCTTACAAAGGATCACTTTTTATTCAATGTAAATAAATAATTATATTTTGCTGCGTGTTTTATTTCATCCGTGATAATCTCAAACAACATATCCCTGTACATTCCCTGAGGTAAACACCGCTTGATGTTACGATATCTTTCTACAGCACTTAATTCTCCAAATAATGCGCGCTTGATTCCATCAACATAGGTCCGAGGCTTTTGAAAGGGTTCTTGTTCTATTATGTTCACTTCTTGCCCTGTAAATTCACGATAAATTCTGCGGAACATACGATTATGCTTTCTCTCATCATCGCGAATGGATGCAATGATTTCTTTCTCCTCCTGAGTTGGAGCTATGGAAATTAAATATTGATAAAAGAGTTCATCGTTTCTTTCTCCCTGAACAGCCTCCGCAATATGTTGTAAGGCGGATTGCAAGCAATTTTGTCCATAGTCTGTACCAGATGTCATGGAACCCTGAACGGGAGTGTATCCATGAGGATAAAAACCGTAGGAATAATACATATACTTCCTCCTCGATCATAATATCTCATGAATAACCTATTCCCTACTTTACAGTTGGGTGAATAAGCAGAAAAAAGATTGTGGTACCCGATAGGGTGAAGCCTTAAAAAAACAAAACAACCACCCCCATGATGCCAGGTGGTTGTTTTGATTATGGTTTAAATGGAGGTGCGTATTGAATCCAGCCCTTTTTCTCCATGAGTTGTTTTAATTGCACAGCAAGGGTTAAATGCTTGATGAGAAATTTAGCAAACATATAGGCAACATCTGCACGAATTGATTCACTTAATCCTCGAACACCATAGGTCAAAGCACTGACCAAATTAAAAGACAAACTATTCGCCACTTCTTGATCAGTCAATTTTGCACCATCAGGAATATCTTTAAAATCACCCATGGGTTTTTCAGGACTTGGCGTTGGCAAAGGTACACTATGTTTTAATAAAAAGTCTTTCACTTCATTTACTACTTCAGAATGAGTCTGGAGAGCAAGTTCCATTATTTTTCTTAATTCTTCATCCTCAACGGTATTAATTGTGATTTGTTCGATGCGTAACGTAGTTTCACCCATCGCCGTATAGAGCCACATATTGCTTACTTCCATTGTATTTAGAGGTCTTTTTTCTCCATCCAAAAAAGGTTTAATGGTATCGTACAAAACTTCAAAGTAATTCACTAAAAATCCCCTTTCAAGAACCAACAACAATGATATATAGATTCCATCTTTAACATAGAAAAAATTTTATATACCATATTTCTGGACACCCTTAGGGATTAAAAAAACCGATAATCTACAATCGATTATCGGTTTAGGTTCTGTTTCTTTTTTTAATCTAAAACGGCAACAAGTCTGCCTTTTACTTCATGGCGTTCAAGGCGTTTTAAACCTTCAGCAATTTCATCAAAAGTAATCTCAGTCATAAAGGGATCAAGATCTCCAGATGCCATCAATTCATAAACAGCAGCAATATCATTGCTATCGCCACCCACACTGCCGCAAAGGTCTACATGTTTCAATATTAAGGTGCGCGTATTGATTGTAGACTCTAATCTGCCCATACCAACCAATACAACTCGTCCACCTGGTGCAACAGCTTCAACAGCATCCGCTGTAGTAGTGCCAAATCCCGCATAGTCAACAATCAATTCTGGTGCAACGGCTGCTAAATCAGAAACATTAGCAAAGGCTTCTTTACAACCAAAATTTTTGGCTAATTCACGTGCAGCAGGGTTTGTATCAACCGCATAAACTTCACAGCCCTTTACCACAGCTGCCCGAGCGGCCATCTGCCCTAATCCGCCAACACCAATTACCCCTACTTTCATGCCAGCTTTCGCGCCACCGCGCACAAACATAGCATGATAGGAAGTCATTCCCGCATCCGTTCCTGCTGCAGCTTGTTGAAAGGTAACTTGTTCTGGAATAGAAATTAAATCCTCTGCTGCAACACTTACCTTATTGGCATAACCGCCATCAAAACCGTATCCTGGTCCCAATGTTCCGTCTTTTGGAACTGGACAAACACCAACACGGTCCCCAACTTGATAATCGGTTACTCCCTCGCCAATTTCAGAAATAATCCCAGCAATTTCGTGTCCCATAATTATAGGCGTGTATTGAATAATTTCAAGCCATCCCTTGTCATTCAACGCACCTACATCAGAATGGCAAAGGCCTGCAGCTTTCACATCTATTACAACCCTGCCAGGAGTTGCCACTGGATCTGGTTTTTCAACTAGTCTTAATGGTTCGTGAGTATTAGTGAATTCCCAACCTCTCATATTGCATCCCTCTTTTTTAAATATATTAAAACGCTTACAAAGTACACCATATAATATCTAGTTTAATTAATCAACAGCATTTACCTATGGTTTTTCTGTGATTTTCACACCTCATTACCGCCCAATTGTACTTATTGTTTCCGAAAACTGTTGAATCATGAATTAAAAACCATCGGCTATTTTAAATTTTAAAATCAATTGTTCTAATTCTTGAGCCATTGTACTTAAAGAATTAGCCGAAGAAGAAACAATTTCCATGGAAGCTAATTGTTCCTCTGAAAAGGCAACAATACTTTGTGTACTATAATATGATTCTTCGGAAATTTTGGCGGTTTCATCTACAGTTAACGCTATCCCTTCACAACCAATTGAGATTTCCTCAGTTATGGCCGATACTTCTTCTATTCTATTTGCAACATGTTGAATAGCATAAAGGATAACCTGGAATGTGTTTCCTGCATCATGTACTAATTCTTTTCCTGCTTGTACTTCCATAAACACCCGATCCATTGCAGAGGCTGATTTTATGGCATCCTCTTTAAATTCTTTCAATAATGAATCGATTTGATAGGCAGACTGGGCTGATTGATCAGCCAGTTTACGAACCTCATAAGCTACTACAGCAAAACCCCTTCCGTGTTCACCTGCACGAGCTGCCTCTATTGTTGCATTGAGAGCCAATAAATTTATTTGGGAAGATATATTTGTAATTAATTCAGCTATTTTTACAATAGCTAAAGAACGATTTCCTAATTGTCTAATAAGATTAGCTGAATCATTAACTGAATGTTCAATAGAAGTCATTTGTAAAACTGCCTTTTGCACAGTTTCATTTCCTTTTTCAGATTCATTCGCGGCCTGAATACTTTCTTCTGATACGATGGAAGAGGATTCAGCAATTTTTTGTACTCCTAAAACTAACTCTTCCATAGCGATAGCGTTTTCTTTTGCCCCTTTTACTGAAGTTTCTGCACCAATAGCTACTTGATTTAATGATTGAGTGGCCTGATTGATGGATTCAGTAGTGTGATAAGCACTTGCAGTTAACTCCTCTGAAGAAGTAGCAACATGTTCAGAGGCTATATGTACCTGTCGAATAAGTTCTGCTAAACTTGATTTCATCTTATTATAACTACATGTTAACAGTCCGATTTCATCTTCAGACTTCACCTCAAGGGTCTTCGTAAAATCCCCCCTACCTGCATCTTCTATGGCATCAGTGATAATATGCAACCGTTTTTTTATTTTTCTGGTATACAACCAAAAAGCTAATGCAGTTATGAACATGTTAAAGATTAACACCATGACATACATAGGAATCATTGATTTTATAATTTCATTTGCAAAAGCCTGAGATGTAGCTACAGCCCATATCCCAATAATTTGTCCACTTTTATCTGTAATAGGCATATAAGCTGCTTGATAGGTCTCCCCACCTAATTCAACTTCTCCCATGTGTACTTGTCCTTTTTTTAAAACGACTTCCGCTACTGCAGGGTCTACCTTTGTTCCAATAGCATGATTTGGATCCTGAACTTCTATTGGGGAGCTAATTCGGATTTGATTATAAAATAGGGTATATAAATCTCCAGTCATGGTTTTAATTTCATCGAGACCTGAATTTTGCTTCATTAAGGCATCACCCTTATATAGTTCGCCTTCACGTACATTCCATTCTCCAGGGAAATTTTTATTGATTAAACTGTAACTCATCTTAAGGTCAGATTCTGCTTTTAACGAAGCGCTTTGTTTTATTCCATTATGCAATTGATAAAACACAAATAAAGACATAGTCGTACAAATAACAATTAATAATGAAAAAGCTATTATGTTAATTTGAGAACTTAATTTCATCCGATAAAATCCCATAAAACAACCCCTCCTATCTATCTCTTCGATTTAATTCCAAAATAATAGCAAACAAATTATATCACGGCGCCCATTATTCTGACTATTAAAACTATTATGATAACCCCATTTTTGCAGAATTTGCATTTTAAATGACCACAGAAGGCAAAAAAAAAGGACCTTAGACAAGGTACTCATGGTTAATTTGTAGCTTCAGCTTCTATAAATAGATTCAACTTCATATACGCATCTTGCCACTTTTCGACTACTTCTTTCTCCTTATAAATAATTTTTTCTTCTGTTAAAATGTTTCTTCCAAATCGAAACAAACCATCTTTTTGTTCCTTATGGTTTACCCGTGGCAAATTCTCTGGAGAAGGAAAAAATAGTTGGGCAATAGGAAAGGGAGTATGAAAGGAAAAACGATATTCTGGTATCACTGGACTATTAACTTCTAAATAATACAAAGAATAATAATCCTTTTCTATCTCCACTACACAGTCTTTGCAATTTTTAATCCACTTTTGATTTTGAAAGAAGTAACCCCATTTATCTAACCCACAATTCTTTCTCCAATCCTTGAAATCATCAAAGTGCTCTGGACAAAATGTAACGTGCCATTTATCCGGCTCTACTGGTCTATAAAAAGATAACTTCCCATATTGGGTTTTATACAAAATTTTTATCCCTTCATTTTTCATGGAATAAAATTTTTGCTCCATGTCCACATATTCACGGCTATGTTTAATAGCAGTTCTGCTTTTTCTATGATGTTCCTTTGCCCAGCGGGATAACCACATGGTCCAATAGGCTAATTCAAAAGAGGCTGCCTGGGCTAAATCTCCTTGCTTATACCAGGATGCTACCGTCTGTTTCCATTCCATTGCGAATTGTTTTCTTAATTCTTCATTTTGCTTACGGGATATCTTTGCTTTTTGCTGGGCTTCTATTCTTTTGACTTTCAAATCTTGTTCATGTTCAACCCGCCACTGATCCATGATTTCTAAAGAAAGAGCTTCTAAACAACCTCGTTCAAACATTGGATAAGTAATCGTTCTCCCGTATTTGTTAATTGTTTGGTATTCAACTACTTTTAGTTTCCCATCATTTGTCCAGCGTCTTCGTTCTGTCGTTGTGCAGCCTAGCAATTGCTCGCATTCATAGGGTGAAAAGGCTAATTCTTTAGCAAATTTTTCATAAAGACTAATTAACACCTGTGGATTATCATTTAAAATTTTAATAGCTTTTTCCACCATATCTGCTTTTTTATTTTGGCTCCCTTCCACAGGAAATTTAAAAAAATCAATGATTTGTTCTCTGGTAAGGCATTTAAACAATTCTTTTGCCGCCACGATGATCACCTCTCAAAAGATAAGTAATTATTTGGTAATTAAATTATACCAATTTATTACATAAATAACAAGAACATTTGTTCTGTTGTTCAACAAAAAAAGAATCCCTTGTATAAAGGGATTCAATAAATATTATGACTCTAAAATAATATATAAGTTCCAGGCCCGATAAAAGCCAAAGCTAACGCAAGTACTAACAAGATAAAAGGATATTCGATGCCCCCTTTATCTACCCAATACCCATTTTTTATATGCACAGAAAAAATTGCTCCCAGCATGACGATAACAATCAATGCTGCAGCCACAGGAAACCATAAACCTATAGCAAAAAGCAGTCCCCCAATCAATTCGGCAAGTCCAACCAAAATAGCCAAAGCAACCCCAGGTTTTAATCCAATGGATTCCATCCATCCCCCGGTACCTTTCACGCCATGTCCGCCAAACCAGCCAAAAAGCTTCTGTGTCCCATGGCCTGCTAAAGTCAATCCCACCACCAAGCGAATCAGTAGCAACCCTACATTCACCATTTTCAATCACCCCTTTTTGTTAGGACTACTACTAGATTATGTTTAGAAAATAAAGAAAGAACATTAGCACATTAGCCAATGTTCTTCAGAAATTTGATTTACTATTCTGCAATGTAGGAACAGCAATAATCAACGGGTGTATGTACTTTTAATTGGAATTTATCGTTAGCAGGTACACAGAAGACCCCTGACTCGTTTATTTCTTTCCAATCTTCTCCGTTTAATTGATATTCTAATTTCCCAGCAAGAATCTCCATTTCTTCTTTAAGGCCCGTTCCAAATTCGTATTCACCTGGCAGCATAATCCCCAGTGTTTTCTTAGTACCATCTGCAAACAGAACTATTCTGCTGGTTACTTTTCCATCAAAATAAATGTTCGCTTCTTTGATCACAGAAACATTGTTAAATTGTGACAAACTTCTCATCCTTTCATATGAACTAACTCCATAATCATACACTACTTTACACTTAAAATGACATATCTACCCGATCATAATCCGTTCTTTAGAATAATGATAATTACTCTTAGGTTTTTTGATGGACATAAACAATAATAAGTTTATAATTCCAATACGACCAATAAACATTAAAAGAATTAATATAATTTTTCCGACTATACTTAAAGAAGCTGTAATACCCATAGATAGCCCGGTGGTTCCAAAAGCTGAACAGGTTTCAAATACGATGGCCGTTAAAGAAAAAGGCTCGAATAGTTTTAATGTTATCACTGAAATAAAAACAATTAAAACGGCTACAAAAATGACTACGACTGATCTTGTAATATCTTCAGGGTGAAGAGTTCTTCTAAATACCCTAACTTCATTTCCCCCCCTAATAAATGTAAAGACTACTAAAAAAACGACAACCAGTGTAGTTGTTCGTATTCCTCCACCTGTACTGCTAGGAGAAGACCCAATAAACATAAGCAAACTTAAAAATAATTGGTTTGGTTCAGTCAATTGGCTTACATCCATAGTGGCTAAGCCCCCACTTCTCGTAGTTACTGAATTAAATAATGAATAAAAAAAGGCTTCCAACCAGGTTTTATCTGCAAGAAAATTGTTTCGTTCAAATAAATAAAAAAGCAAGGCACCAACAATAATTAAAGCAAAAAAAGTAGGGGTTGTAATTTTAGTATATAATGAGAACTGGTATCGTTTTTTTAATCGTTTATTTTTCAGAAATTGAATAGTTTCTATTAAAACAGGAAATCCTATAGCACCGAGAATTAACAAAATAATATTTACAATTTGTACATAGTAATCTTGAGAAAACCGATAAAGGGAATTGCCAAAAAGGTCAAAGCCTGCATTCGTATAGGCACTAATTGCTGTAAAAAATGCATAATAAAGAGCTTCATACCATGTTCCAAAATAATCCCCCATAATAAAATAAAACCCTAATAATAAGGTGCCAATTAACTCAATAATTAATGATAAAAAAACAATGTTTTTCATTAATTGAACAAGACCAGAAAGTGTGAATCTATTCTGATCAATAGCAATCCATTGCCTTTCTTTTAAGCCAATTTTCTTCCCCATAAAAATCCATAAAAAAGTGCCTAAAGTCATGATTCCTATTCCGCCAATTTGAAGCATAACAATTAAAGCAAAGACACCCAGAGGGTTAAAGACTTCTGAAACATTAATAACTGATAAACCAGTTACACTTATTGCACTGACCGCAGTAAAGACAGCATCAATAAATGAAAGTTCAACTCCATCTTTATGAAAGTAGGGTAACCACAAAATAATACTGGATATAACTGCTAAAATAAAATACAAAGTTACTATAATTTGAAAAGAATTAAGCCGGTTTACAAAAGTCCTCAAATTCTTACTACCACCTTAAATGCCAAAATAAATTGTTAATGTTTACTATACCATAATTAGGAATGCTATATAAAAAATATCCTGAACCTTTTTTGGTCAGGATATTTTGAAATTTAATATTAGCCCTTCTAATTCTTGTGCCATATTTTTCAACGAATTAGCTGAAGATGAAATCATGTCCATTGATGCCAACTGTTCCTCTGATACGGCCACTATGTTTTGCGTACTATAAAAGGATTCTTCAGAAATCCTGGCTGTTTCATCAACGGTTAAAGCGATTCCTTCCGAACTAGACGAAATCTCCTCTGTAATTGCTGTAATCTCCTCCATCCTATTTGCAACATGCTGGATGGCATAAAGAATGGTTTGAAAGGTTCTGCCTGCTTCATTCACTAATTCTTTTCCAGATTGAACTTCAATAATTACCCGTTCCATAGCTGAAGCAGATGAAGTTGAATCTTCTTCGATCTTTTTCAATAGTGCATTAATCTCATAAGCTGATAGGGCGGATTGTTCAGCTAATTTACGCACTTCTTTAGCAACAACGGCAAATCCCCTCCCGTGTTCGCCTGCACGGGCCGCTTCAATGGTAGCATTTAATGATAGTAGATTTATTTTTGAAGAAATGTTCGTAATGAGTTCTGCAATTTTTCCAATAGTTTGGGTCTGGCTTCCCAGTTGTTTTGTCAGGGTTGCTGACTCATTAACAGATGCTTCAATTGAATCCATTTGTTTCACTGCCATTTGCACGGATTCATTTCCCCGTTCAGATTCATTGGCGGCCTGAATACTTTCTTCTGTCACAATTGAAGAAGACTCTGCAATCTTCTGAACCCCATAAACCAATTCATCCATGGCAATTGCACTGTCTTTTGCTCCCTTTACTGATGTCTCAGCACCAATAGCCATTTCATTTAAGGATTGGGTTACCTGGTTAATTTGTGATGTTGTTTCATAGGCACTAGCATTTAATTTATCCGATGAGATCGCAACCTGCTCAGAAGCAAGACGTACCTGGCGAATGATTTCTGCTAAATTAGATTTCATATCATTATAACTTTGTGTTAATTGTCCAATTTCATCTCTTGAATTTACGAACAGGGACTTTGTAAAATCTCCCCTGCCTGCATCTTCCATAGAAAGGGTAAGGATTTGTAATCGTTTTTTAATATGTCTGGTATAAAACCAAAAGGCGAGAGCGGTTATAACCATATTTATTAATAACACAATTACATATAAAGGGATCATCGAAGTTACAATCTCATTCACAAAAGCTTGAGAAGTTGCAACAGCCCAAATCCCTATTATAAGACCGTTCTTATCTTTAATAGGCATATAGGCCGTTTGGTAAGATTCTCCGAGAATCTTATCTTCTCCTAAATACACTTCTCCCTTTCTTAACACTTGTTCAGCAATTGCTACATCTGCTCTCGAACCAATGGGGAATTCAGGATCAATATTCGAGGAACTGACCAGGGTTTCATCATGAAAAAGGCTAAATAAATCCCCCGTCATCGTTCGAATCTCATCTAATTCTGAATTTCTTTTCATTAAGGTATCACCTTTATAAAGTTCACCATCACGAACATTCCAAACCCCAGGAAAATTTTTATCAATTAAACGATAACTCATTTTAAGATCAGATTCAGCTTTTAAAGAAGCACTTTTTTTAATTCCATTTTGCATTTGATAAAAAACAAAAGAAGTCATTAACATACATATAATAATTAATAGGCTAATTGCGATGAAATTTATTTGCGTACTCAATTTCATCCGATAAAATCGCATGAAACGAACCCCTCTCCTTGTCAAATATGGACTTTTCATAGTGCAAAAATAGCTATTCCAAAAGGAATAGCTATGGATTCTACGTTTATTTCAAATTCTAAAAAAACATTAATCTAAATATAACACATCTCACCTTATACTTACTATTGTTAATTTTCTGCAAATTGTGCATTACTATAAATTTATACAAGATTCTGCTGCAACCCAAAATAGTTTCTCCCTCAAACTCCATTGTTTGTTCCAGCCACGGTGGTCCCAAGTTTCTGAGCTCAAATCATCTCCACCGTAAATGATTTGGGAGAAAACCACGTTTCTAAATTTAGCCACAGCAAAGAAAGCTGCAGCCTCCATTTCTACTGTGATACATCCTTCTTTTTTTCTTAGTTTTATTTTTTCAGGAGTTTCCCGATATATTGCATCTGTTGTCCAGGTTTTCCCAAGAATATAGTTTATATTATGTAAATTTAATGTTTTTTCAATTGCCTTAATACCTATAGGACTCGCCTCTACTTCACGGCCTGGAGGCAAATAATGATAGGATGTTCCCTCATCACGAACAGCAGTTGTAGGAACAATCAATTTGTCCCATGGCTATATTGTTTGCAAGGACACCTGCTCCTCCTACTGCAATAAACTTTTTAACTCCAAAAGCAATAACCTTTTCCAATAGAAGGGATGCCATAGGTGCGCCAATCATGGGATGAAAAGCAATTAATCGTTCCCCTATATATTCAAATTCAAATAAGAAAATTGGACCTGCTTCAGACTTGATTTTTTTAAACAGTTTAATTTTCCCTTCATTATATAGATGGTCAAGTACTTCTTTAAAAAAACAAATGACGCATTTTTCTGGAATATCAATTGGCTTTATTAAGTTTTGCGGATTAAATATCGCCTTTTCATCTGGATCAAATTCTAATATAGGAAATTCCCTTTTTTCTAACTTCTTGTCTATCGACCCTTCTTTTTATGCATACTAGGATTATCAAACACTTTGGAGGCTATTAATTATCATGTACCATGCTCCCCAATTAACATCTGAAGTTATGGCTTTTGCCAAAGAACATGAAAAAACAATGAAACATTGTGAGCAATTGCAACAGATTATAGAAAAAGTAAATACAGCCCTTTCCCCCCTGGAACAATCCCAGGTTATCATGGATTTAAATCAACTTGAACTTGATTTTGGAAAGGAACTTGAACCACACTATTATAATGAAGAGGAAGCTCTTTTTCCGATTTTAGGCCAGCATATCGGAACAACTAGCGGGATTATTCCTGATATTATCAATGAGCACGAAACATTGCGAACTTTATTTCAACAACTTCAATTTGGCATTCATTCTTTAGGAAATCAATGGACCATTGACCATGTTAATCTGGTAAATCAAGCATCCCAACAGTTCATTTCCTTTATGACCAAACATATTGAAAAAGAAGACAAGGAACTATACCCTCAAGTAGAAAGCCTATTGTCCATTGAAGAGAAAAGACAAGTCTATTATAAATTATACGCCAATGTCAAACCTGTACAATAACCCATACTTTCCCCTAAGCATTTAGGCGATGGCGGCACCCCTAGTTGTACTTATGGGGATAAGATAAAATATAAAAACTCTATGAACCTCCCACAACCGAAGTCGCGGGTGTGGGAGGTTGGCTCATAAACGAAACAATAAGAACCCTCCTTTTCCACATTTGGAAGAGGAGGGTTCTTAGTATTACACACTGAAAACTGAATCAGAAGAAAATAAGCACATAATTAGGTTAAGCCCT
>CALNBV010000011.1 GCA_937874515.1 uncultured Paenibacillaceae bacterium
AGTACCGATGACGTCAGCCAGCCCGCCAGTTTTTACGAAAGGTACACTTTCACTTGCGACAAACAATACTTTCATAAGAGGCGACCCCTTTCTGTTAAATGATGCTTCTCTTAGGAATAATTAAAGGCTCAACTTTTTTTCTATTAATCATTTTGCCCTCCGTAATCAACACACCTTTATCAATAATCACTCCATCGACAATGGATTTCTCACCGATAAACGAGCGTTGCATGACAATGCTATTTTTTACCACCGCACCTTTCCCCACATGGACCCCACGGAAAAGGATACTATTTTCTACTTTCCCTTCAATTTTGCATCCATTGCCAATGAGGGAATTCGTAATTTTACTTCCCTCTTTATAAAGGGATGGGGGTTCATCTTTTACCTTTGTATAGATGGGTTCTTTTTGATAAAAGAGGGATGAACATACTTCAGGATGAAGCAATTCCATACTGTGATAAAAATAACCGGGAACGGAATCGACAATAGCTCCATACCCCTTACAAGGATACCCATTCACTGTAAACTTATCAAAATGTTGCATAAATCCATCCTTTACCCAGTTTTTCCCACCCTCAATTATGCAATTTTCTATGATTTTGAGAAAAACGCTTTTCTTCATAATGTAGGTTTCTAGGGATAACCGATCCTGCAAGCCCAGGGGAAAACCCTTGTTTATCCCCTGGATTCTTCCCTTAGGACCCACATTCAAATAGGTTGGTTCCATGCTCATATTGGAAAATTCATCTTGATTAAGATAAAGCACTGTGATATCTGCCCCGGAATCCACATGAGATTGAATCCCTTTACGATAATCCACATTATAGACAGTATGGCCGTTTGTCATAACCACATAAGGTTCAGAAGCGCGATAAAAATAATCCATATGATTATAAAAGTGGTACACATCCCCAATATAGTTTTGACCTTTTTCATCAAACATGGGAGGCAATACAAATAGCCCTCCCTGTTTTCTGTCAAGGTCCCACTCTTTTCCTGACCCTAAGTGATCCATTAATGAACGATATTTTTTCCTTACAAAAATACCCACATTATGAATTCCTGAATTCACCATATTGGATAGGGCAAAATCAATTAATCGATACCTACCGGCAAAGGGCAAAGAAGCACAGCACCGGTACATGGTTAATTCCTCCAATTCAGGTTCATACCCTAAATTAATGACCCCTAAGGCTAGGCCCATGCATTTTTCCCCCTCACCTATTAAGCATGAATTTTTCCATATTTAAAAATAGTATTTGCACTTAAACAGGCATTTTCACCCACAACTGTAATTTCAGGCGTAGTATTGTCGAAATCCCCAATGCAACAACCGTTTCCTATGACTGTCCCTTCGGAAATGATTGATTTATGGATACGGACATTTTCTCCAATTTTCACATTTGGCATAATGATTGAATCTGTAATTAATGTTCCTTTCCCAATGGATACCCCATAAAATAAAACGGAACGAATGACTTCCCCAAACACCATACACCCCTCATTCACCATGGAGTTGCTCATTTTCGCTGTAGGTGCAATATACTGTGGGGGCTGGTTTGGGTTAACAGAATAAATCTTCCATTCAGAATCAAATAAATTAAACTTAGGATTCTCTGTTAATAAATCCATATGGGCTTCCCACAAACTATCAATGGTGCCTACATCCTTCCAATACCCTTTAAAAGGAAAAGCATACATTCTCTTTTTTTCTTTTAACATCAGAGGAATAATATCCTTACCGAAATCATTGCTAGAGTTTTCATTGGTTTCGTCTTTTATTAAATACTGTTTTAAAAGATCCCAATTAAAAATATAAATCCCCATGGAAGCACGATTGCTCTTGGGATTCTTCGGCTTTTCTTCAAAACTTAAAATCTCCCCATTTGTTCCTGTACTCATGATTCCAAAGCGGGATGCTTCTTCTTTTGGAACATCAATGAGTGCAATGGTTACCTCAGAATTTTTGCTCTTATGGTATTCCAGCATTTCTCCGTAATTCATTTTGTAAATATGGTCACCAGAAATGATCAGGACATACTGGGGATTGTATTGTTCAAGATAACTAATATTTTGGTAAATGGCATTAGCGGTCCCTTTATACCATTCCCCTCCCTGTTGTTCCATATAAGGAGGAAGAACGGTAACCCCCCCATGGTTTCGGTCTAAATCCCATGGGCTGCCTATGCCAATATAGGAATTTAGCAACAGTGGACGATACTGGGTAAGTACCCCCACTGTATCAATGCCAGAATTGGTACAATTACTTAAGGTAAAGTCAATAATCCGATATTTTCCCCCAAAAGGGACGGCTGGCTTTGCATTCTTCTGAGTGAGAACACCCAGGCGCCTTCCTTCCCCTCCCGCTAGAAGCATAGCTACAATCTCCTTTTGCCTCATGGACTCATCCCCTCTGGTTAGGTTTCCTTTCTTTTAAAGACGCAACATGACAAGGGGGGTATAGAAATAGATATGCTGTATGGTTGCTCATGCCAGGAAATAGGCTGTGCTAGAATGTCTCCCCCATTGAGTACGCCTGAACCGCCAAAAACCTCGTTATCGCTGTTCCATACTTCCTGGTAACCCCCTTCAAGGGGAATCCCAATGCGATACTGATGATAAACAATAGGTGTGAAATTACTTACAACAATCAGTGGTTCCTGCTGTATACCTTTTCGCATGAACACTAAAATACTCTGATCTTGATTGTCAGCATCAATCCATGAAAAACCAGATGAGGCCTGATCCAACTCCCATAAAGCAGGTTGTTGTCGATAAAAGTGATTCAGTTCTTTCACATAGGCGTGTAATTTTCGATGCATATCATAGTCTAAAAGGAACCAATCCAGAGAATCCGTATCCTTCCATTCTATAAATTGGCCAAATTCTCCACCCATAAACAGTAATTTTTTCCCAGGGTGGGCGAACATGTAGCCATATAGAAGCCTTAAGTTAGCAAATTTCTGCCAGTAATCACCGGGCATTTTATTTAGAAGCGACTTCTTACCATGAACCACTTCATCATGTGAAAAGGGAAGAATGTAATTTTCTGAATAAGCATACATAGAGGAAAATGTGAGGAGATCGTGGTGCCATTTGCGATGAATGGGATCCATTTCCATGTAACGTAATGTATCATTCATCCATCCCATATTCCATTTATAATTAAATCCTAACCCACCTAAATAAGTAGGTGCGCTAACAAGAGGCCAGGCTGTAGATTCTTCTGCCATCATTAAGGCTTCCGGATAGCGTTCAAAAATAAACTCATTTAATTTGCGAAAAAAAGAAATGGCTTCGATGTTTTCCCTGCCACCATACTGATTTGAAACCCAATTTCCATGCTCTTTTCCAAAGTCTAAATACAGCATACTGGCTACGGCATCAACTCGAAGACCGTCAATATGGAATACATCAAACCAAAACATGGCATTGGATAGGAGAAAACTGTTTACTTCTGGTTTATCAAAATCAAAACTTAAGGTACCCCAAAACTCCTTCTCCCCTTTACGAGGGTCTGATGGTTCATAAAGTGGAGTCCCATCAAAACGCCTTAATCCATGGGCATCTTTACAAAAATGGCCTGGAACCCAATCCATAATGACCCCAATTCCCTGTTGATGGCAGCGATCAACAAAATACTTAAAGTCATCAGGTGTCCCATGACGGCTAGTGATTGAATAATATCCTGTGCTTTGATATCCCCAGGAAAGGTCAAAAGGATGTTCTGTAAGGGGTAATAGTTCAATATGGGTGTAACCCATTTCAGCAACATAATTCACTAATTCAACAGCCAGCTCACGATAGGTGTATAAATTACCCTCTTTTTGTTTCCATGTTCCTAAATGAACCTCATAAATATTTAAGGGCTGTTGATGGGTATTCTTAAACCTTCTTGCCTCCATCCATTGGCCATCATGCCATTCATAGCGATGATGGTTAAACACCAGAGACGCTGTGGCGGGACGCTGTTCTGAATAAAAAGCATAAGGGTCTGCCTTATACAATACCTCACCTTGATAAGTATGTATTTCGTACTTATAACATTCCCACTCGCCAATACCCGGAACAAATAAAGCCCAAATCCCTCCAGAATTCTCTATTAACTCCATAGAGTGCATATAACCAGACCATCCGTTAAAATTCCCAACAACACGTACTTCCCTTGCATGAGGCGCCCACACCCTGAAACGGACACCATCAGCGCCATTCAGCTTCACAGGATGGGCCCCCATCATTTTATAACACTGGGTCATGGTTCCTTCATGAAACAAAAACACATCTTCTAAAGTTGGGAAGTAATCTTCCATTCACAACACCTACCGGTAACTATAATGACATATGATTTAATTTCCATTTTATACACTAATTTTCCTTCTATTTTTGCAATGACAGGTCAATCATTACTGTCCAGGGGGTATTTCGGTCCTTTTTTTCATAAACTCTTAAAAAATCCACTTGAAAACTAGGAAAAGGGGCAAGTTCATGAGTAGCCTGTTTTCCAATCTCCTTTATTTGTATCTCAGTTAATCCATGGCGAATATTGCCTAAGGTTAAATGGGGGGTATAGGTTTTTCCTTCACTATAGGAAACACCAAATCCCGTGGCTTCTGTAAATACGCGAATCACTTCCTGGTGCAACAGATCCAATCCTTCTGATTTCACAGAAAGGTGGACTACCCTTTCACCAAAAAAGGATGGAGCTCCTAGGGATAGGGAAAAAGATGGTGTGTTTTGGCATACCTGTTGGATTTGTTCAAGCCACCGATTGGTTTTTGGTGGATCGAAGGGAGCTTTCACGGTAATATGGGGTTCAATTCGATCTGGCAATCTATTATCAGACCATTGTCTCTGGAATGTTCGTATTTTTTCTTTATATTCTTCCGGCGGAACAATGCCCATGAAAAGTTTCATTTTACGATTTATTCTCCTTTTCTTTTCCACTTTCGCTCCTTATTCAGTCTATCCTTTTTTTGCCACAATCTTAACATTATGAATGAAAGAATTGAAAAATTCGTAACAAACCTTTCATGCTTTGGTCACCATTTTTTTATGCCAACCGTGATATACTAGAACCATAGAAAGGGATTAACACTTTGAGAGACTCAACCATCGGTCAGTTCCATCAGGAACTATGGCCAGGGGCTTTCCTCTATAATCCGGATTTGTCCGGACATGTACTAAATGGAGTTTACTAATCACCGTAAGGTCAAGGAGAGTTGTAAAGTCGGAAATAAATTTAACCTATTCGCAGTTACCAATTTTTTTAAAAAACACATATTGAAGAAAAAAAGGAAAACCTCTTCTATGTTTGTGGAACTGCACATCGGGCATCATGTAACCCTTGTTTGTTTGTAAAGACCGGTAAGTTAGTTTTCTAAATTAGTTTTGAATTGATGTCAGAATTGATGATGCCGACGATGACGAATGGTTGGGTCCCTCATGGTGTTAAAAAGAAAGAGCCAGTTACTTTCAACTAAGTAACTGGCTTTTTCTTTATAAATTCCATTTGATTACTTCAAAAGATTCGGCAAGCTTATTTTGGGACTGAGTTCCCCTCATTATTGCCCAGGATTTAATAAATTTTGGATTAGTATACTGGCGCCCTTGCTGGGTTTTATAGCAGTTAATTGCATCAATTTTCTTCTGAAGATGAACCTCTTCTAATGAATTGAAACAATGGGATTGAAAAGACAAATTATTCCACGGCAACTCATAACCAAGAATAGATGAACTTTTATAAGCTCGTATTCCCTCTGTTGTAATGGTATGGTGATCTTGATGAATATCATTCCGAGATGGTAGAAGCACCAAATCAGGTGCGATTTCTTTTTTAAATTTAACCATATCCTCAAGAATATCCTGACGGGAGTATGTAAAGTATCTAACCTTGTAGCTGAAAAGGGCGATATTTTCTTTTTTAACGCCTAACTCACTGGCTGCAAGCATGACCTCATAACGTAAGGTATCCTTTGGGAATCCAGCTGGAACAGATTCCTCAGCGGCGGAAAAAACAAGATAGAACACTTCATGGCCCTGTTCAATGTATTTTGCAATGGTTCCGCCGCATCCAATTTCCGCATCATCAGTATGGGGGGCGAGAACGAGAATCCTTTTACTCATAAATTATACCTCTTACCTTTTTTTAATAGATTTTGCGGGAACACCAGCAACAACATCACCGGCTTCTACGTTTTTCAACACAACCGCACCAAGCCCAACCAGGGTATCATCATGAATGGTAATGCCGTTTTTCACCGTTGTAGAAGGTGCAATCCAGCTGTTTCTCCCTATTTTCGTGCTTCCTCCAATCATGGATAAAGCGATAACAACAGAGTTTTCTCCAACCTGGACATTGTGTGCAATATGGCAAAGGTTATCTATTTTTACGTTTCTACCAATGTAGGTATTGGATAAGGTCCCACGGTCAATGCATGTATTGGCACCGATTTCTACATCATCCTCAATTTCTACTCCGCCAATATGAGGAAATTTAATAAACTCACCCTGGTCATTTTTCTCATAGCCGAAGCCATCAGCACCAATTACTGTCCCGCTATGGATAATTACATTTTTGCCAATTCGGGTATCGGCATAAATTGTAACGTTAGGATGGATCACAGTTCCGTTGCCAATCACCACGTTATCACCGATAAAACAGTGGGGGGCGATATAAACCTCTTCCCCAATCTGGCAATTATCTCCAATAATAGCTGTGGAATCAATACCTGTGCGAGTCTTTTTCGGATAAAAACGATCAACAATCATCGCAAAAACTAACCGGGGGTGATCAACAGGTATATAAAAAGAAGGATGATCAGCGGGAATAGGGGCTTCCATCCCACAAATAATAACAGGAGAATGAACCTGATCCCATTCTAATGCCTGGTTTTTCATCCAGGTTAGCTTCCCCTCTATTGCATTGGATATTGGGGTGAATCCAGTAAGAACCACATCTTGTTGGGGTTGATCAGGGGTTACAATCCCCTTTTCCTGTAAAAACAGTAAGAGTTCAGATAATGAAAACATCGTCTTAACAATCTCCTTTATTCTACAATGAGTTTATTTGGACAAGAGGGCGATACAGCTTCCTTTTACTTTCACTTCTTCTTTTTGATCCACTGCCTGGAGTTTAATCTCTACTAAGATTCCATCCTCTTGCTCCACTTTCTTCGCTAGTTTACCCCGAACTTCAATCTCATCTCCAGGTTTAGTCATCGCTGAAAAACGAACATTAAACTTTTGAATGCTAGCTCTTGGTACCCAGGTGGTCAGTGCCTCACCTGCAAAACCCATAATTAACATACCATGAGCAATAACCCCATCTAAACCGGCTTCCTTTGCCGCACTTTCAACGGTATGGATCGGGTTAAAATCACCAGACGCACCAGAGAATTTCACTAATTGAGTATGTGTTACAGGATCCTTTTTCACAGTTGGCAAATCCACACCAACTTCAAGGTCCAAATTTTCCATTAAATATGCTGCCATGGGTGGTTGCCTCCTTTAAGGTACTTGAACGAGAACCATCTTGCATTTCATAACCAATTGGTTCTCCTGGTTGTGATATGTAGTATCTAACGTATAGAGAGCCATTCCGTTTCTCTTGGTTTTAACATCTCCGACAACTGTTTGGGCACTAATTACATCTTCGGGATAGATTGGAGCGAAATATTCATATTCCTGTTCCAGATGTAAGACTTTACGGGCATCCATTTCTAAAAAATCTACTAAATCATCAAAACTTACACCTTCCCACATATCGAATGATTCCATAAATGTAGGGGGGATTGTAATATCCTTTAACCCTTCCTGGCGAGCAAATTCTGCATCGGTATATACGGGATGAGGATCACCAATGGCTTGGACCATTTCTCGGATTTTTCCTCGCTCTATTTTTCCACTATAGGGTTTAAACTCTAACCCTTTCTTTTCTTCAGGGGTACCCAAGGTCTTCTCTCCTTTCAGTTCTAACAAATTACCAAAAATATCTTACCATACTTCCATTCTTTAGGCTTGCAGAATGGCATCAATATTGTCTAATTCATCTTGAGTGAATGTAACATCCAGGGCTTTCACATTTTCTTCAATTTGTTGAGGTTTTGACGCCCCGAGAATGGCACTGGCCACATTGGGTTGCCGCAATACCCAGGCTAAAGCCATGGCAGGCAATGAGCACCCTTTTTCCTGTGCTACCTTCTCTAATTGATCCACTCTGTCCAAACTCTCATCAGACAAAAAGTTCTTCATCATATTAATGGCTGATGGATCATTTGCCCGACTATTTTGGGGGATTGGTTGTCCCTTTTTATATTTGCCAGTTAATACTCCCTGTGCAAGAGGTGACCATACCACCTGGCCTACACCTTCACGCTCACACAGTGGAAGGATATCTTTTTCAATATAGCGTTCTAGCATGCTGTACTGGGGCTGATTGGATATGATGCGATCTATGTTCTTCACATCAGCAATATGTAACGCATCTGAGATTTGAACTGCTGACCACTCAGAAACACCTGCATATAAAATTTTCCCCTGGGTAATTAAATCATCTATGGCCCGTAAGGTTTCTTCTAATGGGGTTTCTGTATCATAGCGATGGCATTGCCAGAGATCAATATAATCCACATTTAGCCGTTTTAAGGAAGCATGGACCTGTTCAAAAATATGCTTGCGGGATAATCCCCGATCATTGGGGCCCTCTGCCATAGGCCAGAACGCTTTCGTTGCCAATACAAAAGATTCCCGTGGGTATTTGCTTAATGCTCGTCCTACAACGACTTCTGCACCCCCACGACGGTAAATATTAGCTGTATCAAAAAAATTAATCCCTAATTCATAGGCTTTATCAATACAAGCCTCAGCCGTTTGGTCTTCTACCATTCCGCCGTACGTCAACCAGCTGCCAAGTCCTAACTGGCTTACCTTCAAACCGGAATTTCCTAATCTGCGATATTCCATCTATTCTCCTCCACTTAAAAAATACTGGTTCTGTTACCAATCCATCTTTTTCTATGTTACCATGAACTTATGGAAAAATACTCAAAAACACTGTATAAATTTTTTAAAAAAGAGGGTTTGTTATCCAACTATGTGGAGGGATATCAACCTCGTAAGGCCCAATTTGAAATGGCGAATAAAGTTTTTCAATGCTTAAAGAAGGAGGAGCACGGCCTCATCGAAGCAGGAACGGGTACAGGAAAATCCTTTGGCTACACTCTTCCCGCGGCAATTTGGGCTTTAAAAGAGGAAAAAAGAGTCATCATCTCCACGAACACCATTACCCTTCAACAACAATTAATGAAAAAGGAACTTCCCCTGGTTAAAAAAGTGTTACAGGATTTTTCCCCAGAATGGGGAGAAGAATTCCGCTTTGAGTTAGCAAAAGGCCGGGGTAATTATATATGCCAGCGTCGATTTGAAGATTTAATGAAGGGAAGTTTAGAAGAAGAAAAAGACTACACACCCCTTCTGCAAAAAATTAAAAAACAATTATCTTCCATGAAAACTGGAGATAAGGAAGACATCCCCTTTTCCGTACCTGCTGCTCTCTTTCAACAAATCAATGGGGATGCAGAAGATTGCGCCGGGAAAAGCAGTCCATTTTACCGTGATTGTTATATCCAAAAAGCGCGAAAAAAATTGCAAAATGCCCATATTATTGTGGTCAATCACGCTCTTTTCTTCACGGATTTTATCCTGCGGCAACAGGGAGCCAATATTCTTCCAGCCTATGATGCAGTGATTATGGATGAAGCCCACCGGGTAGAAGACCAGGTAACCAAACAATTTACATATCATGTGAGCATTGGTGAAATTGATCGTTTATTTTTTCGTTATTTAAATAAACGAACCCCCTGGGCCAGGGAAACCCAGGACCCTATTTTACGTTCCCAGACCCAGGGAATACGAAGCCGTTTAATTACCCAATTAAATGAACTCTTTGCCCCCTTTGCGAAAATCTTGGCAGAGCGTCCATCGAATGAGTATTTAGTGAAAAAACCCTTTATGACGGAGTTTCCTTATGGGGAAGTGTTCTCCCAGTGGAAAGCCCTTTTTAATGAGAAGAAAAAAGAAATTGAGTTAGGCGAGGGAGAAAGCGAAACAGTCAGCGGAATTGAAAGATATATTGACCAAATCAATGAAGCTGAACATCACTTGCGCCATGTATTATTAAAAGAGAACGCTGATCAATGGGCAACCTGGGTTTCTTACGAAGAGCCAAAAGGGAATCCCCAATTAAAAGATGATCTGTGGTGGGCCAATACATTGCATCTCTATTCTGCCCCCATTGAAATCCATCCTTTATTAAGAGAATCCCTTTTTAAGGAAAAAACCGTCATTATGACCTCGGCCACCCTGAAAACACAGGGGGATTTCTCCTTTGTTGCAAAAGGGCTTGGAATTGATGAATATACTTCTCTAGAAGTCAAAAGCCCCTTTAACTATGAAAAACAGGCCCTGTTACTGGTTCCTGAAGATGCACCTGATCCACGGAACCCCCAGTATGAAAACTTTTTACTGGGTGCCATGAAAGAAATATTACTAGCAACAAAAGGACGCACTTTTCTTTTATTCACTTCGTATAGCCAGATGAATCGGGTATATGAAGAACTTCAACCCTGGCTCCAGCAACAAGGGATGGAAGGGCTGTTACACCGCTCTGATTTATCAAGGCAAAGCATGCTACAGGATTTTCGCCATCATCACAATCGGGTTCTTTTTGGCTGTGAAAGTTTTTGGGAAGGTGTGGATGTGCCAGGAGATGATTTGATCTGTGTAGTCATTGCCAAACTCCCCTTTCCCGTACCCTCTGAACCATTAACCAAAGCCCGTACGGAAAAAATGGAGAATGAAGGGAAAAGCAGTTTTTTTGAATACATGCTGCCCCTGGCCATTCTTCGTTTAAAACAAGGTTTCGGACGTTTGATCCGTACAAAAAAAGACCGGGGAATGGTCATTATTTTAGACTCCCGCATTAATCGCAAAAAATATGGGGAACAAGTCTTAGAAAGTTTGCCCCAGGCCCAATTCACAAAAAATATGGATGATGTCGCTGCATTTTATAATACAGTGGCACAAAAAAACGCGAGGCCCAAATAAGCCTCGCGTTTTCTATCATTCTTAAAAAGATTTATTTAATGTTTTGCAATTCTTGGAGACAGCCGCCACAAATATTGCGTCCTTTATAGTTATGGATGTCTTCTGCGGAATCACAGAATGTACAAGCTGGCGCATATCGTTTAAGAATAATTTTGTCTTCATCAACGAAGATTTCTAATCCATCCTTCTCGGCGATTCCAAGGTTGCGTCGTAATTCAATAGGAATTACCACTCTTCCTAATTCATCTACTTTACGTACTACTCCTGTTGCTTTCATTGACATAATTCTGCACCTCCGGTACTTCTGAAAAAAATATTTATTTGATATAAATTATTAATGCTAAATAAATTCTATCAGGTCTACAAGTTTTTAACAGTGCAATTATTGCACACTATTGTAAATTATTTACTAAATAAGACCTCTTTCATGGTCTCTAAAAAAGCCATGCTCGCTTTAGAGCGGTATCTTCCTTTGCGATAAGCCATGACTAAGGTTCGAAAAGGTTTAGGTTCTTTAAAAGGTATATAGAGGGGTGTCAATTCATTATGTTTTTGCCTGGTTACCATGCGAGGGACAAATCCGATTCCCATTCCGGCAGCAATTAGAGATTGTACCGTTTCGATATTAGAACTTTCAAATACTACCCGAGGCACAAAACCCGCTTCTTTACACCATTTCATAGAGAGGTCTCTTGGAACAGCCAAACAAATCTCTTCTTCAAGGATTTCTTCCCATTCTAAATTAGAATCCTGCACAGGCAAGGATAAAATGCTTATATCTGTTGCTCCCCGTGCTGTAAGTAATTCTAAATTGGACGTCGTCTCTTCCATTAAACGAATTTCAATCCCAGGGTATTTTTCTTTAAAAATCGGCAAAACAAGAGGCATAATATGGGCACCAGTAATTGGCAAACTCCCTATGGTCAACAATCCACCATCCAGAGTCACCACATCCTCCATTTCTTTTCGCAACTGCTCAATTAAGTCTAATACTTTATGTGCAGTTTCCAAAAAGCGTTCCCCTGCATATGTAGGCCGTAAGGGACTGTATTCTCTCTCAAATAAACGAACCCCAAGCTCTTTTTCCAGTTTAATAATTTGCTGGCTTAATGAAGGTTGGGCGAGATGAAGTTGATCTGCAGCTTTCGAAAAACTTTTTTCTTCTGCTATTTTAATCGCATATAACAATTGGCGCAATTCCATTTTTTCACCTTGTTCCCTTTTTCTCACCATTGAGGAAATTCCCCTATATGGCTATTCTATATATTATAGGAAAAAACTATAGCTTTAATAGATATTATATCTTTGAACTTTTTGAATATCTATGTAAAAATAGTATTGTCGAAAAACAACGATTAAAGGAGGATCCGTAATGAAACCACGTACCATGTTTGAAAAAATCTGGGACAACCATGTGATTTTTTCGGAAGAAAACAAACCCAGCTTATTATACATCGATTTACATCTGGTTCATGAAGTAACTTCTCCCCAGGCTTTTGAAGGCCTCCGTTTAACTGGCCGTAAAGTTCGCCGTCCAGAATTAACTCGTGCAACCATCGATCATAACATTCCTACAACTGATCGTACCCAACCAGTGAAAGACCCGATTTCCAAACAACAAATGGAAACCCTTGAACAAAACTGTAAAGAGTTTGGCGTTACCCTTTATGGGGTTGACTCCCCAGAACAAGGGGTTGTACACGTTATGGGACCTGAGCTTGGCTTAACCCTCCCAGGGAAAACCATCGTTTGTGGGGATAGCCATACAGCTACTCACGGTGCTTTCGGTGCGCTTGCTTTCGGGATTGGTACCAGCGAAGTTGAACACGTTCTTGCTACCCAATGTTTACAACAACACAAACCACCAACAATGGAAGTTCGCGTAGAAGGCAAACTCCCTGTTGGCGTTACTGCGAAAGACTTAATCCTTGGCATCATTGCAAAATATGGCACTGCTTTCGCTACCGGTTATGTTGTTGAATATACTGGAGAAGCCATTCGCAACCTTTCCATGGAAGGCCGTATGACCGTTTGTAACATGACCATTGAATTTGGTGCCCGTGCAGGGATGATTGCTCCTGACGACACCACTTATGAATACTTGGAAGGCCGTAAATTTGCTCCTAAAGGTGAAGAATGGAATAAAGCATTAGAAGCCTGGAAGCAACTTCCTACTGATGAAGGTGCAGAATTCGATACATTAGTTACTTTCGATGCATCTACTCTTGAACCTCAAGTAACCTGGGGAACTAGCCCAGGAATGGGAATTGGCGTTACAGGTAACGTACCGGCTCCTGAGGATTTCCCTAGTGAAAATGAACAAAAAGCAACACAAACTGCTCTTAAATATATGGATCTTAAAGCTGGCACTCCTATGGAACAAATTGAAATCAGCCATGCGTTCATTGGTTCTTGCACCAATGGTCGTATTGAAGACCTTCGTGCAGCAGCTTCAGTGGCAAAAGGCTATAAAGTTGCCCCAACTGTAAATGCCATTGTCGTTCCTGGTTCTGGCCGGGTAAAAGAATTGGCTGAAAAAGAAGGGTTAGATAAAATCTTTACTGAAGCAGGATTTGAATGGCGTGAACCAGGTTGCAGTATGTGTTTAGCAATGAACCCTGACGTACTCTCCCCTGGAGACCGTTGTGCATCCACTTCTAACCGTAACTTTGAAGGACGTCAAGGTCCTGGCGGACGCACTCACCTTGTAGGCCCAGAAATGGCTGCTGCTGCGGCAATTAAAGGCCACTTTGTTGACGTACGCAACTGGGAATTCAAATAAGGAAAACGATGGAGGGAAAAATAGATGGAACCGTTTAAAAAGATTACTAGTATCGTATCTCCATTAGACCGTGTAAACGTAGATACTGATGCCATTATCCCAAAACAATTCTTAAAACGTATCGAACGTACCGGTTTCGGCCAATTCCTTTTCTTCGAATGGCGTTTTGACGAACAAGGAAATGACAACCCGGACTTCGAATTAAATAAACCTCAATACAAAGGTTCAAACATCCTGGTAGCTCGTGACAACTTCGGTTGCGGTTCTTCCCGTGAGCATGCTCCTTGGGCATTAATGGACTATGGCTTTAAAGTAGTCATCGCTCCTTCTTTTGCTGACATCTTCTTTAACAACTGTTTCAAAAACGGCATTTTACCTATTAAATTATCTGAAGAAGTTGTTGATCAAATCTTCAAAAACACTGGCGCTAAAGAAGGTTATGAATTAACCGTTGACCTTGAAAACAACACCATTAGCGATAGCGACGGTTGGTCTGTACCTTTTGAAGTTGATGCATACCGTCGCCATTGCCTCTTAAATGGTTTGGACGATATCGGCATCACAATGATGAAAGAAGATGCTATCGCGAACTATGAAGCAAACTATGCAAGCTACCTTAAAACCTATTAATCACTAAAAAAAAGCCTCCACTGATTTCTCTCGGGAAATCAGGGAGGCTTTTTTTTACTATAAGAATTTTAAAAATGCAGTTGACTATTCAGTCGAACTGTATTACATTGTTATAAAGTCGAACTATATAGTTAAGCTGAATAAAGGGTGAGAGTATGAAACATAAATTATTGCCTTTGTCTGAAACCATGCATTATATTTTATTAGCCCTACGGGAACCACTCCATGGCTATGCAGTAATGCAGAAGATAGAAAAAATAAGTAATGGTACTGTTATTTTAGCGGCTGGTACACTATACGGTGCAATTGAAAACTTGAATAAACATGGTTGGATTGAACCTGTTGGAAATTCGGGTCGGAGAAAAATTTATAAGATAACTACAGAAGGAAGCACCATTTTGAAAATGGAGCAAGAAAGGCTATCCCATATTTTATCATTGTACGAAGGAAGTGAATCAAATGAAGAAGTTTAAGGTGTTTTATAATATTGAAAGAGAAGAGCAATGGCTGAACGAGCAACTACAAAAAGGCTATCGCTGTACAAATATTAGTGGATTAGGAATTTACACTTTCGAAAAAACTGACAAGAGATATGTTATGCGACTGGATTATCAAGATTATTTACCTAAGAAAAAGTTCGTGGAATACAAAGGGATCTATGAGGATTTCGGCTGGGACTATATAAAGGGGGCCTGGCTTAGTGGGATACGGTATTAGCAAAAAGAAGATGATGATCAAAATGAAATCTTCTCGGACCGCCAATCAAAGGCTAATTATTATAAAAGATTAATGGGTTATTCATTTGGGTTGGGTATGCTGTTTTTAGTTTATTCTTATATGCTTTACACGGATTCGGGATTATATCATGAAGGTCTTTGGAGTATGAAAGGTTCATTATTTTGGAAAGCATTTGTATTTGAGACTCCATTTGTCCTTTTGAAGTTGTTTCCCGCACTTCTGGTTGTTTTTTTTGGTAGCAGTTTCTATAAAGCTTATGGAACGTATTCAATGTTAAAAGAAAACTAATATGCTAGGAAGAAGTAATTGAGGATAATGTATCTACCACAATCGGGCGCTTTAATGGACTAAAGCCTAATTTCTCACTTACAACACCGAGAAATTAGGCTTTTTGCATCACTACTTAATTATTTTTATCCGTTGTTTACGTACTAATGCCCAAATAGACAGTATGATGGCAATTGCTGAACCTACAAGGGATATAATCGTTGGGATCACCCATTGATTATTATTAGATGATGGCTGGGCTACATCAGGTGATGATGAATTATGATTGTGCCCACCCACACTGGATGCATCTCCTGTTACTACGGTAACTGAAGCAGGATGTTTGCCATCCTTACCCTCAATCCAATGTACTACAGTACCATCAGCATAGGTCTGTTGGGCTTTCCATGATAATGATGTAGCTTCACTGCTGTTCTTTCCTAAAAAAGTAAACTCTTGAAACTCCCCGGATTTAATGCCTCCACTAGTTGCAGTCCAAACAATCGCTGCATTTTTGCCATTGCCCCCTTTTTCAAAGGTATGATTCCATCCTGACACTGGCTGGACAGTCGATACGGTTACACCTTCCGGGAAAATCAAACGAACTTTTATGGTATTCACATCTTTTTCTACTGGCACCCGTACTGTATATTTTTCAAATGCTCCTGTTTTGGTCTCTTTTGGCCATACAGTAACATGGGCACTGGCCAATCCTGTAATAAATAAAATGGCACAACCAAGCAACAAAGCAACCCAAATTCTTTGTTTCATTTCTGATTTCCTCCTCCAAAGCAAAATGATTACTTTTCTGTGGAAATAAAGGGGAACAAAGAATAGATGTTGCTTCGATTTCTTTTAATGTATCATAAAAATGTGTTCATCCTGTGTCAAATTTATGATATCTTAACTATGGTAATAGTGCTTTTGTGCAAAAAAAGAGCCAAAATTGGCTCCGTTTCATTCAATCATATCAAGATCTTTTAGCTCTTTTAATCCAATTTGTTTCGTGACCTCAAAATTTTTTAATTTTTGATACGTAGCCACTGCTTTTTCTAATTCATTCCCAAAGACACCATCAACGGCCCCTTTATAGATTCCCATGGCTTTTAAATGGTTTTGTACAAACATTACCATAGATCCCCTGGAACCATTAACAAGCATTCGATAATTAATATCCTTATGCCCTGTTATAGGCCCATCAATGACAACAGGAGTCCCTACAGGGATTATGGCGAATACTTTCTCCACATTTCGGTTTTTCATGCGAAAACATCCGCCACTTACCCTCCTCCCTATCAGTTCAGGCCGATTTGTCCCATGAATGCCATAGGTCCCCCAGGGAACATTAAGACCTAACCAGCAACTCCCAAAGCCTCCACCCCAACCAGTATCCTTGGAAATGACACGATAAATTCCTACCGGAGAGGGTGTATCTTTTTTTCCGGACGCAATGGGAAAGGATTCAATGACCAGACCCTTTTTTAGAATCTCCAATTTACCTTGCCAGAGATTGATATTTACAATATAAGGATTTTCTTTTGCAAAAGTATGTAAAGGAAAAATCAGTATAAATAACATGATAGTTATCAGAAGCTTTTGTTTCATCCATCCATCACCTTTAAAATCTTTGATGTATTTCCACCTTTTACTTTTCCCTTTTCATTACATAATTAATCCCTATTCCTATACCAATCCCCCCTATGATACTGGCTAACATCATGGTTAGCCCAGACCATACAACAGGAGATAATTTGCTGCTTAAAGGTGTTAATTGATTTAACCCTTCAATCAAGCCAAATCCTAAAGCAAAACCCACAGCGCCCATCAGAGTCAATATTCCTGTGGCTTTTTTCTTTTTCAAAATTAACCCTAAAAACAGACCACTAATTGCCCCTGCAAATAACCCAATAAAAACAAGGGATAAAAACGGAGGTTCCCAAATGGCTAAAACAAGAAAAAACATAGAGACAAAGCCGATAAAAAAGCCTACCGTTCCTAAAAGAATACCCATTCCAGTCCTTTTGGAATTTCCTGTTAATCCGGGAAGAGTCCCTCCCACGATAGCACCCATAATGGCATAACCTAAAAGCATGAAATCCCCAAGAAGGCCTGTTACCAATCCAGTAACTCCAAATACAATAATTCCCCAAATAACATAATTCATTTATAATCCCTCCGCTTCTCCTAAATCATATCATGGAAAAAGGGCTATTGAACGAGCTTCTCATATTCATTTAATGTCTTTTCAAAGACATCCAGAGCAGAAGAAACGACGGCTGGATTACTTAAATCAACCCCTGCAATTTTTAAGGCATCTAAGGAATCTTTTGCACCACCGGTTTTTAAAAACTCAAGGTATTTGGCTTGTTGCCCTTCTTTTTTCTTGAGAAGCCCATCTGCAATGGAAGTGGCCGCAGAAAAACCGGTAGCATATTGATATACATAAAAACTACGGAAGAAATGGGGAATTCTCGCCCACTCAATTCCTACTTCTGGATCCACGACCATGGATGGTCCAAAATATTTTTTAACCAAATTACTATATACCTGAGAAATATACTCAGCTGTCAAAGGAACACCTTTTTCCCCAGCACCATAAATTTCCTTCTCAAACTCTGCAAACATGGTTTGGATAAACAAAGTGTTTTGGAATTGATCCAGGTAATGGTTTAATAAGGTTAACTTTTCCTCTTTTGATTTGGCTTGATCAATCCATTGCCTTAATAATAAGGATTCATTAACAGTAGATGCCACTTCAGCAACAAAAATATCATACCCTGCATTTAGATAAGATTGATTTTGATTTGCGTAATAGGAATGCATAGCATGGCCCATTTCATGGGCTAATGTTAACACATCATCCAAATTGCTCTGATAATTTAATAAAACATAAGGTGGATAGCCATAAACTGCGGTTTGATAGGCTCCACTTGTTTTTCCCTTTTGACTGTATACATCAATCCATCGATTTTTAAAAGCAGATGATAACATGGATGTGTAGTCATTCCCCAGAGGGCCCAACCCTTTCACAACCATCTCTTTTGCCATTGTAAAGGGATATTGAATTTTTAACTGGCTGGTTAAAGGTACATAAATATCATACTTATGTAGCTCTTTTAACCCTAATACTTTTTTTCTTAAGGCCGTATATCGATGTAACAGGGATATTCTTTTATTTACTGTTGTTAATAAGTCGTCATATACTTTTTCAGGGATATTGGATGATGATAAGGATGCATTCCGGGCCGACTGATAATTTCGGGCCTGGGCATAAAAAATATTATTTTTGACTTCCCCTTGTAAAAGGGATGCAAAGGTGTTCTTATATTGTCCATAGGTACCTGTCACAGCCATATAAGCTTGTTTACGTGCATAAGGGCTTAAATCTTCTAATAAAGAACGATAATTACTGGCTGTTAATTGGACAACCTGCCCTTTCCCAATGGTTATTTTAGGGAATTGCAAGTCAGAATCCACAAGATATTGATAGGTGCGAGAAGGTACAGAGGATACATCCCCAATTCCTGCTAACAACTTTTCCTCTGATTCAGATAATATATGTTTCTTTTGTTTTCTAATTTGAGTAAGAAACTTACGATACTTTTCTAAATTCTTTTGCTTGCTCATCATTTGTTCTAAGTTTTTATCATCAATTGCAAGAATTTCTGGTACAACAAAAGAAGTCGTTACATTTAGTTTTTGCGAAATTTGACGGGCCTGGTCCATTACTTCCTGGTAATGGGAGTCTGTGGTATTGGTATCAAATTGCATGTGGGCATAACCATATGCCTTTTCCACTAATTTAGATGTTTCTTCATATTGAATGAGAAATTCATAAAATGCAGATGGGGAAGAAGTTATTTTTCCTTTCATGGATTGAAAGTAGGGGATTTTTTTTTCGATTTTTTTAATGTCCTTTTTCCATTGTTCTTCTGAAGGATACAATCTAGATAAGTCCCATTTGTCCTGATTTTCTGCAGCAGCGACAACCATGGGGGACATTACATTCATTACTAAGATCAGGCATAAAAAATAAGATGTAATTTTTATATGTATATTCAACATTAGCAAACACCCTTCCTATGCTTAAAGCTAAAATTAGTGTTTGCCATTATTTTCCCTTTTATTCTTTTAAATGTTGAAGTTGAGATGAAAACGTCAAAAGGAAGGAACATAGGTTCCTTCCCTGATTGTCTTATGGTTAGCTTTATTTAAAACATTGCTCCAAAAGAGCCATACGAATATAAAGGCCATTTTGCGCCTGACGGAAATAAGCAGCTCTTGGGTCATCATCTACTTCTTCCGCAATTTCCCCCGCTCTAGGCAGCGGATGCATAATAATGCTTTTTTCTTTCATACTATCTAGCACTTTTTGATCAATAATATATTGTCCACTCGCTTTTTTATAATCCTCTACAGAAGAGAAACGCTCTTTTTGAATCCGAGTTTGATATAACACATCTGCCGTCGGCACTACTTTGGTTAGATCGCTTTCCTCTACATAAGAAACTCCATTCTCATCAAGGAAATTCTTCACATATGCAGGAATCTGCACATTTTCTGGTGCTGTAAAGGAAATCTTTATGTTTTTAAAATTGGATAATAAATAGGATAATGAATGAACTGTACGTCCATAAGCAAGGTCACCGATCATAACAATATGTATATCATCAATGCGGCCAATTTCTTTTTGAATGGTGTATAAATCCAACAAAGCTTGTGTAGGATGCTCACCTGCTCCATCCCCGGCATTAATAATGGGAACAGTGGCTACTTTTGCTGCTCGTTGCGCAGCACCAATTTCCGTATGGCGCATGACAATGACATCACTATAGGCAGAAACAACCCGAATCGTATCTTCAAGTGTCTCCCCTTTTATAGTAGAAGAGAACATGGCTGCATTTTCTGTTCCAATTACTTTTCCACCTAGGCGAGACATAGCTGATTCAAAGGAAAGGCGGGTACGTGTACTGGGTTCAAAAAACAGGGTAGTCATTACCTTGTTTTGGTACCGATTGCTTCCTCCACTTTCAACAATTCTCTCCATTTCGCGGGCAATTTCAAATAGTTCCTCAAGGTGTTCACGATTAAACTGTTTGGCTCCGATAATATGTTCGTGCTGCATATTATTCCTCCTTTGACTCGTTTCGTGCAGCCCATTCATTACTATATCAATAAACGAAATAAAAAACCACTCTAACAGGGTTAGAGTGGTTTTCTTTCTTCAATATAATACCTTGGTATAACTTAACGTCTTTTCTCGCGTTTTCCGAGGTCACCCATTTTATCTTCGCTGGTTTTCATCCAACGCTTCATCATGGATTCAAAATCTTCTTTTGAATTGTCCTGATGATGGCCTCTACCGCCACGGCGGTCATCCCGCTTTTTGAAAGGACGACGGTCTTCTCTTTTTTCTTCATTAATTCTCATGGTAAGAGAAATCTTCCCGTCCTCTTTAATTTCAAGAACTTTTACAGTAACTTTGTCTCCTACTTTGACAAATTGATTGATGTCCTCAACGTAGGATGAAGCCACTTGGGAAATGTGGACAAGGCCCTGTTTGTTTTCGCCGATATTTACAAACGCTCCGAAAGATTGGACTCCTACCACGGTACCTTCAATAATATTGCCGACAGCGATGTTACTCAAAAAATGTTCCCCCTAAAGTATTGTACTTATATATTAACTATACATGAAACGAGCAAAATAATAAAGAACTTTAAACTTCTATTCTTGGTTCTAGTCGAATTTTTTTAAGTTCTTCTCCAAATGTGAGGTTTAACTGGTTTCTTCCAATAGATCCTGGGTCATTGACAGTTAATTCGGAACTAAACTTCATCCAGTCAAGCATAACCTCTTGTTCTTGAGTGGTTAACCCTATTAATCGATACTGAAAATCTTGTTCAATAAATGCCATTATGATTTGATGAGGCTGAACCTTTCTCCTTCGAATGAGGGGAGAGCCTTTTCCACCCCTACCCTGGTTTGAAATCTGGTTTACAGCAGTCCTTTTCACGACACCTTCTTTTGTAATCAATTGTATTAATCGTCCATCTTCTTCATGAAGAGGGAAAGAATAACCCACTTCATCCTCATCTTCTAATTTCATTCCTCTTACCCCTGCCGTATTACGGCCGGTCATCTGAACTTCGTCAAAAGTAAAGCGGATCGAATTCCCCTGGTTTGAGAGGAGAAGAAGGTTCTCTTCATCCTTACAAAGATGTACGAATAGCACTCCATCATTTTCTTTCACTTTTACTGCTGCGATTCCTCTTTTTTTCTGATTTGTTCGATATTCTTCCACTTTTGAACGCTTCACCATTCCCTTTTTCGTTACAAACAGGAAGGATGAATCTTTAATATCATCGAAAGATTCGATGGGAATAACAGCCACTATTTTTTGGTCTTTTCCTAAAGAAAGGACATTAACCACACTGGTTCCATGATCCTTCCAGCGGGAATCTGGTATTTCATGAACAGGTAAGAAAAAGTAATCTCCATTCTCCGTAAATATCAGAAGTTGATGGATTGTATTGGTTTTTATGAAATAGCGAATATGGTCGCCTTCCTTTACACCGCTGGTCTCTATGGAAGCTCCTGAACTATTAAAGGAACGCATGGATGTCCGTTTAATATACTGTTCTTCCGACAAGGTTACAATGGTTTCTTCAGCGGGTACAGTAATGGAGATATCCACTTCCAGATTTTCAATTTCATCTTCCAGAACCGTTCGGCGTTCATTCCCGTATCGGTCCCGAATTTCTGTTAATTCTTTTTCCAAAACATGATTTAATTTTTTTTCACTGTTTAAAATCCCACGCCAGGTGGCAATTTTCTTTTCAAGTTCATTTTGTTCTTTTTCATATTTTTTTATGTCTAAACGGGTTAACTGGTGCAAACGAATCTCTAAAATTGCTTCCGCCTGTTCATATGTAAATTCATATTGTGCCATTAACCGGTTCCGTGCATCTTCTCTCCCATCAGAATTCATGATGGTATCAATGACTTCCCGTAAGATGGAAATGGCACGAATAATCCCTTCAACCACATGGAGGCGCTTTTCCGCCCGATCTAAATCATGTTGGGTACGGCGGGTGATAATTTCTTTCTGATGGGAAATATAGGCCTCTAATATCCCTTTCAGTCCCATTTGTTGGGGTCGTGCATCCGCAATAACTAACATATTAAAACTATAAGATATTTGCAGGTCCGTTTTCTTGAATAAATAATTGAGAATCCCAGCAGGATCTGCATCTTTTCTCAATTCAAGAACAATCCTCAACCCTTCACGGTCTGTTTCATCCCTTACTTCCATAAGGCCATCAACGTTTTTCTCTAAAATTTCTTCTTCAATCTGGGTAACTAGAGCCTTTTTCTTCACAGTATAAGGGATTTCGTCAACAACAATGACCTGGCGACCGCCTTTTCCTGGTTCCATATGTGAAGAAAAAGGCTCTAGTTACC
>CALNBV010000012.1 GCA_937874515.1 uncultured Paenibacillaceae bacterium
CATGGACCTTTTACGCCATGGAGGGCCAGCAGTACCAGGCTTACGGGTTTGGTAAGATGTTTGTTGAATCAAAAACATCTTCATGATTTATTAATGAAAAAACCGGTCATTTTCGACCGGTTTTTTTGCTTTTTATTAATCGTTCCCCTACACGCAGTGCGGCTAAACCACTAACATGGGCTGCAGCCATAGACGTGCCATCTAAGGTTTTATATTTTCCTTCCAGCCAGGTGGAATAGATTTCTACTCCTGGCGCTTTTGCTCCCAACTTCCCCCGGGAACTAAAATCAGCCAACTTCCCCTCTTTTGTAAGGGCACCAACAGAAATAACACCTTTATAAGCACCAGGGTATTCAATGGCTCCACCACTATTCCCAGCAGAAGCAACCATGATAATTCCTGCTTTCGTTCCTTTTTGAATCATACGGTACAGAGCTTCACTGGACTGATCCGACCCAAAACTCATGTTTATCACATGCATTCCATTGCGAATACACCAATCAATCCCTTTTATAATATCAGACATGCTTGCCGTTCCATCCTGGGCAAAAGCACGAATATCATAAAGTTTTACTTTTGGCGCAATCCCAACGATCCCCTTATTATTTAATAAAGCAGCAATGGTGCCGGCAACATGGGTTCCGTGTCCCCCAATTTTGCCTTTAACAAAATCGACCCCTCCGGCAACCTGCCCCTTTAAATCTGGATGTTTACGGGAGATTCCTGTATCAATAATCCCTACTTTAACTCCTTCCCCCATACTCTTTTTCCATAATCGTTGCCCTCCCACATAATCTACCCCCCAGGGGAATTGGTCTTTCACTTCTTCCCCATGGACTTTTACCCTAACATTATCTTCAATCATTGGCTGATATTTTTTTAATAAATCAATATTGTTTTCATACCACTCTTTGGAAAGACATAAACAGGAAATATCCGAAAAATGGCAGACTTCCTTTTTAAAAGATTCCCCTGCTCTTTTACGAAACTCTTTCACCAATTCTTGAAAAGAAACCTGACGATCAAAAGTCAGGATTTTCATGGGAGACTTCACCTTCCAGTACCATAAGATAATTTATAGTATGAAAGTGAAGAAGCCAGTGAGATAACTCACCGGCTCTTTTGTGTCATCAATTATGAAATTAAATCCGTTTAAATGGGTAAATAGGAATGGTGCGTTCTACAACTTTACCCCGTTCATTAACAAATTCTACAACAATGATGTAGTTTTGGTTCAATGTAGATTCATCTGCCTTGAAGAAAATATCTCGGCTTACTTTTTCATTATTGTTCACAGTCAATTCTGTCGGTAAATCAGTCACCCAGGTAGAGGGCACATTTTTATAGTTGATTTTATAAGTTACAGGCTTGTTTTCCAGGTTTTCAATGGATATTTCATAGCTATAAGAAACATAGTCTCCTACAACCCGTCCTTGTTCCATTTTAAGAATACTGGGGGTATATCCTTTATTAGTAATTAAACCGTAGGAAAGAACACCCACAAGTAACAGCATAATAAAGGTTAAAATCGTCCCGGTTCCACGGATTGCGTTCTTGAACCCGGTTATATTCCCTACTGAATCTTTATCGCGAATTGCCATTTGCAGGATACCGTATGGGCAGTTATTGCGGCAATAATTATATCGAATTTTACGGTGTAACATAACAAAGAAGAATACGGTATAAATGGCCATTGCAAGCATAGAGTAGTTTTTATAATCGAAAGTAATAATTTCATTGAATAATTTAATAGGATCGTAAAAATAAGCAATAAAACCATAAGAAATAATTGGGGATGCTAATAAAATGATTCCATACTCTACAATGAATCTAAGGACTTTATTATCTTTTAATAACTTAGAATTTTGAATGCTATTTAAGAACATGACAAATTTATGATGAGGACATACCCACCCGCAGAACTGGCGGCCAAACCATTTGGCAATGGTTACGAACATAAAAACTAAAAGAAGAACAGTTACCAGAAGAATGTAACCTTTGGAGAAGTTAAATTTGTTCCCCAAAACGAAAAAGTGGAAGTTTAATAAATCGATCCTAAATAGATTAAGTAATGGTAAGGCAAAAAAGGCTAAAAGCATAATAGTACGTGCAAGGGAACTTTTTAAAATAGATGAGCCTTTCACAAACAAACACCCCTTCCTTTCTCTATAAATAACAGAATAACAATGCTAATACGACATATGCCTGCATAGTCATTCTTGCATAAAGAAAGTAGAAAATGAAGTGAACAGTTTGTGACTTTATCATGTCGTAATTGTAAAAAACCCACTCGACAGATGTAGAAAAAGGGCTTATTTTGTCGATTTACAGGGGGATAACCCTATTTACACCTCGTGAATATCCACATCCATTGTCATGACCACACCTTTATTTACCATAGAACGGATTGTAGGCAAGATGGCATCAATTTTTTCTGCCGTATCTACCACCTCAATAATCACCGGCAGGTCAAAGGATAAATCCACAGCGCTAGCAGATTGAAACCCTTCTCCACCATAACCTTCAATGCCTCGAACCACTGTAGCCCCGCTAATATCCGAATCTCGCAACTTCTTAATAATCGCATGATACAAATTTTCTGCAAGAAAACGTTTCTTGACCCCACCATGATAGGTTAAGGCTTCATTCATATAAACCTTTAAAATTTTCCCCTTTTTTACCATAGGTATACCTCCATGCCAAGATAAGCTCCAACAATCCCTAAAAAAGCACTGCCTATCACATATAGAATGCTACGAACATACTGCCCTTTTTCCATTAAAGTAAACCCTTCATAGCTAAAGGTAGAAAACGTCGTAAAGGCACCCAGGAACCCCATATTAAAAAACAAGTGGATGCCCTCACCCATAAATAAAGTAAACCCAAGCAAAAAAGAACCTGTTATATTAATGACAAAAGTCCCGTAAGGAAAAGAGGCACCAAGACGTTCCACGATCCATTTTCCAAGGGAAAAACGAAGGATGGCTCCTAACCCTCCCCCAATAGCTACTAATAAATAGTCCATCTCTACCCCCTTAACCTTCTTCGTGCCAACCATCGAGCGCTGTGAATCCCTATTCCAGCGCATAACAAGCCACCAAGTAGACTGGCTAGCACATAGAGAAGGGATAGGGTTAACTCACCCTGCTGAAGAAGACGGAGGTTCTCCACACTAAAGGTTGAAAAGGTGGTAAAAGCGCCAACAAATCCTGTGCCAAAACCAGTGCGAAGGGCTGGATGAAGGATAAGATAGTCCAGAGTCAACGTAAAGAAAAAGCCAAGGACAAGACATCCCGCCAAATTAATCATGAGGGTAGGATAAGGAAACGTGGTTTCCCAATAAGCCGTTGACTGATAAAGGAGATAACGGGTAATCGCGCCTAATGCACCACCCAGGGCAAGTGCGAGGTACAACATGGTTTACATCACAACCCTTAGATCATTTTCCTTTATCAGTATATCAAAGATTCAATATCCGTTGCCATACGACTCATCAGAGTAGCCATTTCGGCACGGGTTGTGCGTCCTGTAGGTTTAAAGAACAGACCTGCAGATGTGCTTACCCCGGAAAAAATCTTCCGTTGGGATAAGTTCACAATCACTTGATAAGACCATCGGTCAGGAGATACATCCGCATAAGGTGGCGAAGAGGGCAAGGCTGAATTGGAATATTGCATTAAATTGTTCAACATTTTCGCCATTTGTTCCCTTGTTAACGGGGTATCAGGAGCAAAACTTGTTTCGCTCATGCCGCTAATGATTCCTTTTTCTTTTGCTAGATGGATGTACTTTCTCGCCCAGTGGGAACTGGACACATCTCTAAATGGAAAAGAGGTTTTAGGACTAGCATTCTCCAACCCCAGTGCACGGACTAAGATGGTTGCCCCCTGTGCCCTCGTTAAAGGGCTATCTGGAGCAAAGCGACTGCTGCTCACCCCCACCATCCATCCTTTGCCTTGTACCGTTTGAATATACGATTTGGCCCAATGGGACTGAATATCAGAAAAGAAGAGACCATTCAACCAAAGGGAATAATAGTCCCACATACTGTCTTCTTCCTGGGATAAGCTCCAATTTCCCGTCCCTTTGATATTATACTTGCGCACTACATCTAACTTTTTTTTCAGAGAAGCTTCGTTATCAAACCAAACCGTATAATTCCCCGTGGTTAGTGTTTTATAAGCAATGGTCGATGGAGGATCTCCTGGACCGATAGTAAAGTCAAATCTGGGAGTCTGACTGGAACTATCCATGGTCACTGTCCCCTGGTAGCGATCCATTAAATCATAGACTTGCCAGTGAGAAATACCAACCCCTTTCAATGTCCCGTCCGTTTTCCAAAACCGCCCATAGAAAGGAAGACCCAGGACAATTTTACTGCGAGGAACACCTTTGTTAATGGCATATTGAATGGATTTGTCCACAAAAGGCAAGCTGGCAACAGGGCCTGGATCACTCCCTTCCCAGCTTTCATCATAGGCCATAATCATTAGGTAATCTCTAGATCCCGTTAACACCTGCGCTAACCTGGGATAGTCATAGGATCCTTGCCACCCATTTTTCCAATCATAAGGATTAGGAGCAACGGCAATGGACACTTCTTTCGTGATGGGAATTTTACTACGCAAAAGCGCCATGAAATCTGTATTGGCATCTCGGTCTACTTCTGTGAGGTTTTCAATATCCACATCTACCCCATCCAGATTCATGTCTCTGATGGCATTGGCGATTTGGGTAGACAAGTTGACTCGATGACCTAAGGCAACCCTCCCTAATGCCCGATCCCAGTGATTACTTATAAAAGGAACTACTTTTATGCCCCTTCTATGCATTTCATCTACAAATTGCTTGTTATACTTTGCAGTCATCTTCAAGGATCCATCATCATTTATTTCAAAATAATTGGGAGAGATGGTCCCCACAGAACGACGGGCATTATCAACAAATTCTACATATTGATCTGTTCTGCCAAAATATAAGTACGTCATATTAAAACGGTTTTGCCCAAGGGCCACCGTAGGTTCTAAATAAAAAAGCAAAAGGAAGAAAATCATATAGATAGGTTTCCACTTGTTGTTCATATTATTCTCCCTTTCTTCTGTTGGAGGAAGTTTCCTTCCATCTTAAATTAACCGAGTGAACTATTTTCATACATAAAACGTTCTATTGATGGGTGATGATCTTATGAAAAAATCAATGATAACCGTAGAGCAAGTAAAAAAGAGCTTCAACAAACAACTGGTGTTAGAAAATGTTTCTTTTTCAATCCATAAAGGAGAAATCATAGGTTTAATTGGTCCCAATGGGGCAGGGAAAACAACCCTCATTCGTCTGATGAACGGGGTGATTGAAACAGATGATGGCAAAATAACCGTAGGGGGATTTTCCCCCAATGAAGAAGGGGACCACATTCGGAAAATTAGTGGAGTGCTTACAGAAGGGGCAGGTTTATATCACGGATTAAGCGGCATTGATAATCTCCGCTTTTTCGCCAGCCTATATGGAAATGTGGAGGAAGAACGAATTCAATCCCTTCTTGACCAATTTGGGCTTAAGGAACATCAGCACAAAAACGTTGGGGAATATAGCACAGGCATGAAAAAAAGATTAGGGCTGGTCCGAGCCCTTCTGCATCAACCTGAAATCCTTTTTCTTGATGAACCTACCAATGGGCTAGACCCGGAAGGCATTCATTTTGTCATGGACACCTTAAAGGAAATTAACCAGCGGGAGGGGATTACCATCATTCTCTGTTCCCATGTCCTGCACCAACTGGCAGAAGTATGCCATCGCTTTTTATTTTTGGATCGGGGAACCATTATCGAATCTGGCACACTGGATCAATTAGAGCAGAAATATTTAACAGAAATCCATTTGCAAATTGAAACTGATGAGAACCTGGGGAATATAGGGGAATTCGGGGTTCCTGTAGAAAAGACAGATGCAACCCATTGGCGATTTACCTTGCCTGGCAAAAAAGAGATTCCTCCCCTTCTTACAGCCCTGTTACAGAAGGTTCCCGTTTACTCAGCGGAAATTATCAATCGTGATTTAGAATCTCTTTACTTCCGAATCAGAAAGGAGGAGAACCATGTTTAACCGTGCCGTTATCGCCATTGCAAAAAAAGATATTAAAAACATTACATCCAATGTGCAGGTTTGGCTGCCCTTGCTCATTGTCCCTTTAATCATGGTGATGATCTATCCTGCCGTATTAATTCTAGCGGCCCGTTATGCTGATTTATCCTCCCTGCAAGGAATCGATTTCATTAAAAAACTGCTTCTTAACTTACCTGCAGGAGACTTAAGGGATACTCTTCTTTCCTTTTCCACCTTGCAGCAACAATTGGTCTATTTAGTCGTGAATTATTTGTTCATTCCTTTTTTCTTAATCGTGCCTGCTATGAGTGCTAGTGTCATTGCAGCCAATAGTTTTGTCAGTGAAAAGGAAGGGCGCACACTGGAAAGCCTTCTCTTTTCCCCGGTGGATATCCAAAGTTTATTTGTAGGGAAAACCCTGTCATCCCTGTTGCCTACCATCGCATTAACCTTCATTAGTTTCGTGGCTTATGGTGTGATTGTGGATGTTCTCGCCTATCCCATGTTTGGCAAGCTGATTTTCCCCACAACCAACTGGTGGGTGCTTCTGTTATGGGTCATCCCCATGATTAGTGCAACCTGCATTCTAGCCAATGTTCTTATTTCTGCCAGGGTGAAGACCTTCCAGGCAGCCAATCAGTTAAGTGGGTTGATTATTCTTCCTATTCTTCTTTTATTGGCAGGGCAATTTACAGGGCTTCTCCTTTTAAGTTCCTGGGTCCTATTGGTCATAGGAGGGGTATTACTCCTCTTTAACTTATTTTTCCTCCGTAAGGTCACCCATTTAAACAGCCGCAATCGATTATTTGAAAGTCAGATTCATTAATAAAGAAGGCGGGCATCCCATGGGTGTCCGCCTTCTTTATCATCTTTATCCCTCTTAATCGGGACAAACTGAAAAATTGAAAAATGTTCAAATTGCAATCTTATAAATCTTAATATATTGTTAATAGTATAATCTAATATAATAAGGGAGCAATCTCTATTATGAATAAAATGTATGTCCTATTATTTCTCATACTGGCCAACTTGTTTTGGGCTGGTAATTATGTATTGGGAAAGTATGTTGTTGAAGAATTATCCCCTCTGCAAATGACCTTTTCACGGTGGTTCATTGCTCTTTTTCTGTTATTTCCTATTGCCCATTGGGTTGAACGCCCTCATTGGAAAAGTGTATGGAAGGAATGGAAAGTCCTTAGCCTTGCTGGCCTACTAGGAATTATCGCATTTAACTTTCTCTTGTATGAAGCGTTGCAATATACTACGTCGATGAATGCTGCCCTCATTAGTTCCATTAATCCAGTGATCATTGTTCTTTTCTCATCCTTGCTCTTAAAAGAACGAATTCCTCTTCGAAACGGAATTGGCCTTTTAATCTCCCTGCTGGGTGTTCTCTTAGTTTTAACCCAAGGAAAATTACTCCAGGTTTTTCATATGAATTTCAATCAAGGTGACCTTTTTGTTTTATTGGCTATTCTTGTTTGGACTTTTTATTCCATTTTGGGGAAGAATATGAAAGGGATACCCCCTATTTCGGCAACGGCTGTATCCGCAGTTTTTGGATTATTGATGATGCTCCCCTTTGTGATGGTTTCAGGAATACCCTATCCCCTTAGCAACCAGAGTATGATTGGATTATTGTATTTTGGAATTTTTCCATCTGTGGCGTCTTTTATTTTTTGGAATGTGGCTTTGCGCCATACAGATGCAAGTCGGGCAGGGATTTATTTGAACTTAATTCCAGTATTTACGGCGGTGATTAATTTGGCATTAGGAAAAACAATTAATTTCATACAGGTTGTAGGCGGAATTTTTGTTTTCATCGGGGTTTACTTAACCAGTAAAAGACGGAGAAAAAATAATGAAGGTAGCCTCGCTGCACGAAGTCTGAGAGAAGCTGAAGAACAAACAGAAATAGAAGTGGCGGAAGAAAAACATGCAATTACCCACCAATAAAATGGTGGGTAATTTTTTTCTTTACTTATATTATTAGACCTTTTTTCTTAGCATCTGCATCCTTTCCGGAACCAATAGCTAATCCAAGACATAACCCTACAGACAACCATAAAGTCATATTATCAAAAATAACAAGGCCAAATATCAAACCAAAGCTTATCCCCATAGACATATAGGCTCCTGCATAATAACCTTCAGTTACTAATTTATGTTCTTTTTGCAGATGGGA
>CALNBV010000013.1 GCA_937874515.1 uncultured Paenibacillaceae bacterium
ATCATCCATTTCAAAAATGCCGGATAATCCAAAGTTAGCCATAGCTGACCGATAAGAAAGCGCCTTAAATTCTTCGGGTGTATTTTTATACATGAAGAACCAATTGAACCATTCAATTTTATCGGGACCCACCGGGCGCCATAATCTTATCGTAAACAAGGGGGTAGGCGGCAAATTGGATGGGTCTGCGCTTAAGGGAAGTAAAAGGAACGATAAATTCGGGAATACAGTTCCAACCATCACGCGAGCGCCCCGCGCCAATTCTTGTTGCTCATTACTCATCGAGGGCAAATTATCGAAGGTTTTCACAATTTCTTCAGGGAAAAACCAATAGATAGGGTCCGTGCTTTCCCGGTCAATAGAGAAGCTGAGGGCGTTCCCATTTCCCGCCTTAATATGATAACCTTTCATATTTTCAACGAGGGGAACTGGCATAGCCCCAACATCATAGGTGGATTTATGAGTATATAAGAGATGATAATCATCACCGCTGAAATTTTCTGCTGCTTGCTTCCAATTGGCATTGATAATTGAGCGCTGAGGTTCACCCAATACTTCCAGACCAGCAGATTGCAAATTCATTACCATTTCCAAATACCAGGCCATGCCACCCAGGGATTCGCGAAGGGTAGGGCCCTCTTCGGCCAGTGAAACAAAGATGAAGCCGTAAAAATTTTCCAGGCGTGGCGCAGGGATTAGTCCCCACTCTTCCTTTTTCAAACCTCCATAGGCATCTTTAAAGCTGGGGGCTCCAATCAACTCTCCATTGTTTTTAAAAATCCATCCGTGATACATACAACGAAATTGAGACACATTTCCCTTTTCTGCACGGCAGACATTCACTCCTCGATGGGTGCAGGCATCCAGCAAAGCCCGGATTTCTCCATCGTCACCTCTTACAAGAATGAATTTATCCTTGCCGGCATAACGCAAAACATAGTCGCCACGTTTAGGAATCTCAGATTCATGTCCGAGATAATTCCACTGCTTTCCAAATAGATGATCCAATTCTGCCTGATGAAGCTCTTCATCGTTAAAGATACCAATGGGAATCGTTCCATTCGTTTCGAGGTCATGTTTCATTTCCTCTAACATCACTCTTACTCTCGGACTCAAATGATTCTGCTTTTCCATAATTAAAATCCCCCCATTAATTTAATTAAAAGCCATCAAGTCCCCCATTTTTCAGCCTTTTGCCGTTTTTCACACCCCTTCCTTAAACAAAGAGATTCGTTAAATTCATAAGCGATATGAAATCTATCCAAATCCCGTAAATAGGGGATTTGATTTCTTTGCTTTTCAATTTCCTGAAGGTCTACTTTAGCTATAAGCACTTCATTTTTGCCCAGAGCCTCTGCAAGAATATCTCCATTGGGAGCAATAATCCGGGAATGCCCAGCAAACTCAATATTTTCTTCATTTCCCCATCGATTGGACGCAATGATATAACTGCCATTTTCCAGCGCCCTTGAGCGACTGGCAATATCCCATGCATATAAGCGAGGGGCTCCAAATGCAGAAGGAAATAGAATAATATCTGCCCCTTTTAGGGTGAGAATACGTGCCCCTTCTGGAAAACCGATTTCATAGCAAATTTGCATTCCAATCTTACCTATGGGAGTAGAAAAAACCGGATAATCATTTCCCCTGGCAAAACGGATATTTTCACTTTGCCATAAATGAATTTTTCGATAGGTGCCGATGAGACCTCCGGGTCCTATTAAAAAGGCAGTATCATAAACTGTTCCCCTGGCTTCTCCTTTTTCAATAATCGATCCTGCAATATAAACATTGGCCTTACGGGAGATTTCCATTAACTCGTTCGTGGTTGGACCTGGTATGGATTCTGCCAATACTAAATCCTGGGGTTCAACCAGGTAACCTGTGGAAAACAATTCAGGCAAAGCAATTAATCGAGCTTTTTGAGAGATTGCTTCCTCAATCAACCCCCTTGCAATCTTTAAATTGGTATTTTTCTCTCCTAGTTGACAATTCATTTGAATGGATGCAACGATGGATTTTTCAATTATTTCCATGTCTCCCTCCCCTTCCATCCTTCTACTAATATAAGCAGCAAGTTTGGTGCCAACTATTTAACCCTTATAAACTCTGAATTTTTTTGTTGATTTTCATGCGAAAACGCCTAGTAGTATGCAAAAATGCATGGGAGTTAATATGATTCCGTTAATTTCTTCAACATACGACTGACTGTTGATTGGTTCACTTCAAGAACTTTTGCTAAATCCATAGTGGTGGTATGGTTTTTGGATGCTAAATCAATTAATTTTTTTTCAAGTAAGGTTCTAGCCGTTTTTAAAGGAATCACCTGGTGAACTTCCACAGGCGAACAAGGGCGAGCTACTGAATCTGGTTGTCGTAAATTAGAGGGTAAATCATCATTCTGGATAAGGTCGTGATCTGTAAGGACGATGAGACGTTCAACTATATTTTTTAATTCTCGAATGTTCCCTGGCCAGGGATACTGTTTAAACAACTCTATCGTATTGGAGGAAAACGTTTTCTTTTTCATATATTGTTTGGAAAATTGTTCACCGTAATATTGAATAAGGAGAGGAATGTCATCTTTGCGTTCTCTTAAAGAGGGGATTTCTAATGGGATTACATTTAATCGATAATAAAGGTCTTCTCTGAAATTTCCCCTTTTTACTTCTTCATTTAAGTTTTTATTGGTAGCAGCTGCAATACGAATATTAATTTTTATAGTTCTTGTGCCTCCCACTCTCGTTAGTTCTTTTTCCTGCAAAACCCTAAGAAGTTTAACTTGCAGATGGAAGGGTAGGTCTCCGATTTCATCTAAAAAGAGAGTCCCATTGTTCGCCGCTTCAATTAAACCAACTTTCCCATGCTTCAGTGCACCAGTAAAGGCTCCGTTTTCATAACCAAATAATTCCGATTCAATTAAAGATTCAGGGATGCTCCCACAATTAATTTTAATGAAAGGATTATTTTTGCGGGGGCTTTTCTGATGAATATATTTTGCTACTACCTCTTTCCCAACGCCGGATTCACCAGTAATAAGAATAGTAGAATCTACTTCAGACACCTTATCGGCGTAATGGAAAACTTGTTCCATTTGGGGACTTTGATAAACGATGCCTTCTTCGGCATCCCCTTCAAGGAATTGCTCTTTATAATGGTGGATCATTTTCTTTGTTTCCTCTAACTCTTCTTGTAAGCGCTCCCATTCTGTGACATCTCTAGACCCATTAACAACACGAATCACATTTCCCATTTCATCTTTAATAGGAATGCCCACAGCCAAAAGTTTCCGGCCAGTTTTCGTGGTTTGTAAAATGGAAACTTTCTCTTTTCCTTCTATAACCAATCGGGTAACAGAAGGATAAAAAATCCGTTTTTCTTCTAATTCATAAACACTTTTGCCTACTAAATCTTCAGCCTTTAATCCCCATAACTTTTCACAGGCGGAGCTTACTCTTAAAGTAATGCCATCGCCATTTGCCACAAAAAGGACATCAAAAGAGGCCTCGAAAATGGCCTGCATATCCCGATTTAATTCATCTAATTTCGTTAGGTTGGCATTATTCTGGTTCCGTTCTTCAAAGTATAACCTTTTCAACAACCGTTGTGTATGATTCCACCCTATTAATTGGTTATTAGAACGAAAAACGATAATGTCACTCCAATCTTCCTGCAAAAGAAAAGAATCTATTTTGTTTTCATCAATGACAAGACAGGTCTTTAATTTTTCTGCTTCAGGTAACCCATCATGGTGAAAAGAATACTCCAGTTGATTATCACAAGGATCTCCAATAAAGATTATGTGTTGGGAATTTGCCGGCGGATTATGCAAATCTGCAAGGCTTGTGCAATGAACAAAATCGTCACGGTACCAAATAAAGCCCATTCTAGAATCCCCTTTCACTTTCTATAAAAAATATTTTTATTCGACATCAATTATCTGAATATTCTTTTATTCTTTCTGTATAGAGGCCATTCCTTCTATTCCATCATTTTTTATCAAAGAATCTCTCATATTTTTTAAACAGCCTTTATGCAATTGCGCATACTTACTTTCAAAAATGAAGTGCTTCAATTCTCAATTTCAGTGTTAGAAACCCTAGTAGAATAGGCTTTTGAAATGAAAAAGGGATAAGAAGTAAAGTTGGCATGAATTTTGCTTGTTAATGATATAGAAAGAATATTTTTCATGGGATAAAGGAGGAAGCGCGATGGAATTTAAAAGTTTATTTCAATCTGGAAAAATAGGTACCCTTGAGGTTTCGAATAGGGTCGTAAAAGCCCCTCAATCCACAGCTATGAGTAATATGGATGGAAGTGTATCCGAGCGATTAATTCGCCATTATAAAAAACTAGCCGAAGGTGGCGTGGGCCTTGTTATTGTGGAATATGCCTATGTAGATGATTACGCCAGTAAATCGGCTCACTGCCAATTGGGGATTAGCAGCAACGAGCACATCCCTGGCCTTGCCTGGTTAGCTTCTACCATTAAAGAAACGGGGGCAAAGGCAGGAATCCAAATTGAACATTGCGGTCGGCAAAAGTTTTTAGGAACGCCGCCAATGTTAGCCCCATCGCGAATTCCCTGGCCAACCCTTTATGAAAAAACAGGCATGGTTCCTGAAGAGATGAACTTAGAACAAATTGAAGATGTCATTGAAGCCTTTGGGGATGCTGCACTAAGAGCACAAATGGCCGGTTTTGATTTGGTAGAAATCCATGGTGCCCACGGATATCTTATTACGAATTTCTTATCCCCCCATACCAATAAACGATTGGACTTATATGGAGGTTCATTGGAAAATCGGATGCGGTTTCTCAAACGAATTGTGGAAAATGTCCGGAAAAAGGTCGGTCCTGATTATCCTGTCACTGTCCGCCTAAGCGGAAGCGATTATGAACCAGATGGACTCACCATCGAGGATACCGTTGAAATCAGTAAAGTGCTTGAAACCCTTGGCATTGATGCCATCCATGTATCTGGTGGAGACCATCATATGATGGTACATCAGGTAACCCCCATGGCCTTATCCGTTTGCCATAACACCTGGGCTGCGGAAATCATTAAAAAGGAAGTCAATATCCCGGTTATTGCTTCTGGTTCTATTACCCTTCCACGTTACGGGGAAGAAATTATATCCAGCGGAAAGGCAGATTTTATCGGGCTAGGCCGGCCTTTATGGGCAGACCCCGATTGGGCTTTAAAAGCTAAAGAAGGGAGATCTGAAGATGTTCGCCCTTGCATCCGTTGCAATGATGGATGCCTGGAGAGAACCTTCTATTTTTATAGAGCTGTCAGTTGTACCGTTAATCCCGCAGTGGGACGTGAAGGTGAACTAGATATAGCTCCCGCGGAACAATCCAAAAAAGTTGCAGTTGTTGGGGGTGGACCTGCTGGAATGGAAGCCGCAAGGGTCGCCGCACTACGGGGACATGATGTCACCATTTATGAAAAACGGGAACTTGGCGGAGCTCTAATTGAGGCCTCTGCTCCTGAATTTAAGACAGATTTAAGGCCTCTTCACCAATACTATCTCACCCAACTTCAAAAACTAGATATACAAATTCAACATGAGGAAGCTACTGCAGAAACCATACAAAATGAAAATTACGATGTGGTCATCCTGGCTACAGGAGCTAAGCCAATCCCATTAAATCTCCCCGGCCAAGAAAACACCAGGGTAGTTCATGCCCTTGATGTGTTATCCAATCAGGCGGATACTGGCCAAAAGGTGCTAGTGATTGGCGGTGGCATGGTTGGAACAGAAACCGCCCTGCATCTTGCGGAAGAACATCAAAGGGATGTGGTACTGGTGGAAATGGCTGATCAGATTATGGGGGATGTGGGCCATTCGGAAGCCATGGTTTATTTTGATAAAATCAAAAAAGATAAAATTAAGGTCCTTACTGGTGAAAAAGTAACCGAAATCACCCATGAAGGCATCATTGTGCAAAACAAAAAAGGGCAAACCAAAACCATTGGTGCCGATACGGTAGTTATTGCTGCCGGATTTACTCCTAATAACACTTTATCTATAAATATATCGACCAGTAATAATGTAGAAGTCTACTCCATTGGTGACTGCGTGAAGCCTGCCAAATTCCTGGACGCCATTCATCAAGCATTCCATTTAGCACGGAAAATATAATAGAGTTCAAATGAGAGGGGACCGGAAATGGTCCCCCTTTTTCTTTCCAATACTCCCCTCCCCAATCTATTAAAATACTTATGATATACTAGACATGCCCAACTGGAAGATTGAGCAACTTGTTGGAGAGGATGAGAGAGATGAATAGAAATGTAAGAATCATAGGAACAGGAAAGTACCTTCCCCCAAAAGTAGTCTCTGCCGAGGAACTGGATCAGCATTTTGGACTGCCAGAAGGAACGGTTTTCCGCAAATCAGGGGTAAAATACAGACATCAGATTGAAGGGGAAACAGCTTCCCAAATGGCGGCAAAAGCCATCCATCAAGCTCTTACCCATGCTGGCCTAACCCTGGATGACATCGATTGTATCGTTGCCACATCTGGAACCTATGAACAGCCCATTCCCAGCAATGCCAGCCTAATTAAAGAGGAATTAGGCCTTAAAAATAACATTCCAGCCTTTGACTTTAACTCCACTTGCCTGTCCTTTGTTGTGGGATTAGATGTCATATCCTATCTGGTAGATGCAGGGAGATATCAGAGAGTTGTCCTTGTTTCTAGCGATATTACTTCCGTAGGAATCAACTATAATCACCTGGAAAGTTCCGTATTATTTGGAGATGGAGCAGCCGCTGTTATTATTGAGCAATCCCAATCTAACCAAACCTCCAAAATCCTTTCTGCACGAATTGAAACCTATATGGAAGGGGTTCATTATACGGAAATTCGAGGCGGCGGGAACAAAATGCATTCCAAAAACCATTCCCCCCAAACCAAAGAAGAGTTCCTTTTTGCCATGAATGGGCGTGCGGTTTTCAAGTTATCCTCCAAAGTGATGGATGGCTTTATGAAAGAGTTATTTAAAGAGGAAACTTGTACTCTTAAAGATATAGATATGGTAATCCCCCATCAAGCCAGCGGCAAAGCCATGGAACTGATGCGGTTGAAACTGGGGATTGAGAAAGAACGTTTTATGAATATCATTGCCGACCATGGAAATGTGGTTGCCGCTTCCATTCCTATGGCATTAAACGATGCTATTATGCAAAACAGGGTTAAACGGGGCGATAGGGTCATGCTGGTCGGAACATCTGCCGGACTCAGCCTGGGAGGCCTTATCCTTGTCTACTAATATTTTGCTAACTGGAGGCCGGGCACCAGTAACCCTTCATTTAGCCCGATTATTCAAGGAACAGGGATTTCGTGTCTTTGTGGCGGAAAGCGAGAAAATACACCTGTGTAAAGTATCCCATTCCATCGAAGAGTCTTTTCTTGTGCCCAAACCCAATGAGGACCATGAAGGGTATATTCAGGCTTTATGCAGGATTATTAATAAATATAACATTTCTTTGCTGGTTCCTACTTGCGAAGAAATCTTTCATATTTCCATAGGAAAAAAAATCATAGAACAAACAGGGTGTCAGGTTTTTTGTAAGGATATTCATACATTGTGGAAACTTCACAACAAATGGGAGTTTTATAAACTGGTGAAAAACTACGGGTATGCCCCACCACCCACAACCTGCGTCACTTCTCATAAAGAGTTGAAGGATTTTCTTGCCAGAAAAGAAGAGAAAGTTGTGATTAAGCCTGTCTATTCCCGCTTTGGTTCACAGGTTTATTTCTATGAAAAAGGAGATCATGTACCACATCTTTCTATCTCAAAAGAAAGACCATGGATTGTCCAGGATTTTGTACAGGGAACCCAGTATTGTTCTTACTCTGTCTCTTCCCACGGGAAACTATTGGCCCATTCCCTCTATTCGACGAAGTACACCGCCGGACCAGGGGCTACAGTTTTTTTTCAGCATATTGAGAACGTGGAAATCCAAAAGTTTGTTTCCCGTATCGTTAAACAAGAAAATTTCACCGGGCAAATTGCCTTCGACTTTTTTATAGATGCACAAGGCAGGGTTTATCCTATTGAATGTAATCCGAGAAGCACCAGTGGCATCCATCTTTTTGATGGCAATAAAGAGTTTGCCCTTTCCTTCATCAAGGAAAACAATAAGATGATTACTCCGGCAAAGGATCAAGCCTATATGCTGGGTATCCCCATGCTGCTTTATGGTGTGAAGAGTGGTACCGCTATTAAACATCTGCCATCCTTTTTCAAAGATTTCAAAGGGGCAAAAGATGTGATTTTTTCAAAAAAAGATATGAAGCCTTTCTTCTATCAAATACCAGTGTTTTTCAACATTTTGAGAAAAGCCATGAAATATAAAATAGATTTAACTGCAGTGACCACCATGGATATTGAATGGGGGGAAAATCTTTGACCAGAGTTTTAGTCACCGGCGGAACAGGATTTCTCGGCCAACACTTATGCAAACGCCTTAATTCCCTGGGTTATGAAGTGTATGTCCTGGGGAGAAATGAAAAAGTCGGTAAAGAATTGAAAAAGGAAGGGATCTCCTTTATCCAAACTTCTCTAACAGAGGAAGGGAAGGTCCATAATGCCTGTAAAGGAATGAAGTACGTCTTTCATTGTGCTGCTTTCTCTTCCCCCTGGGGAAACTATGAGGAATTTTATCAAAGCAATGTAGTTGGGACACGCAATATTATTTCTGCCTGTGAAAAAAATGGGGTGAAACGCCTGATTCACGTTTCCACCCCCAGCCTTTATTTTCGTTTTGACGACCGACTTGGGGTGAAAGAGGAAGACCCCCTTCCGAAAAAAGCCGTCAATCATTATGCCTATACCAAAAGATTAGCAGAGAAAGAAATTGACCTGGCCTATCAACGGGGATTGCCTGTGATTACCATTCGCCCACGGGCCCTTTTTGGTGAAGGGGATACCACCATCATCCCCCGCCTCATCAAAGCCAATGCAAAAAAAGGAGTCCCCATGTTTCGGAAAGGCAGAATTCTTACAGATATTACTTATGTAGGCAATGTTGTGGATGCCCTTCTTCTGTGTATGAATACAAGAGAAGAAAACCTGGGGGAAAAATACAATATTACCAATGGAGAATCCATGTATTTTATCGATTTATTGGACCGTCTTTTTCAAGAATTAGGTACAGAGTTCAGGAAAATCCATATACCTTTTTCTGTGGCCTTTTCTCTTGTAGGCCTCGTAGAAGGATTACACAAGGTTTTTCTCCCCGAGAAGGAACCTTTGCTTACCCGATACTCCTTAAGTGTCATTGGAAAAAACCAAACCCTTGATATTACCCGTGCGAAAGAAGAACTGGGGTATTCCCCTTCTATAAGTGTTGATGAAGGCATACAACGATATGTGAAATGGTATCAACAACAGGAGGGTGAGAAAGAATGAACATTACGATCCTGAAAGCAGGCTATTGTACCCATTTGGAGAAAATGGCTTCCAAGCAAGGAAGTTGGAAAACGGTTCCTTTCCCTGCCCTTTTTGCTCTTATTGAGCATCCCACTCAGGGATACATATTGTTTGATACCGGGTATTCCAACCATGTGGAACAAAGCATGAAACAGTTCCCTTACGGAATTTACGGAAAAATGACCCCCATCTACTTAAATAAAAGGGAAAGTGCAAAAGAACAATTGGAAGCCATGGGAATCTCCCCTGTTGAAGTGAAAACCATTATCCTTTCCCATTTTCATGCAGACCACATTGGTGGGTGCCGTGACTTTCCGGAAGCCAGATTTATTTGCTCAGGAAAGGATTACGGTTATCTGCAAAACAAGACTGGTTTTTCCGCCTTAAAAAATGCCTTTATCCCTTCCCTCTTGCCAGAAGATTTTACAAAACGGGTGGGGTTTATTGAAGAGTGTCCTGTCATTGTATTTCCTTTAAAAAACTCTCCTTTTACAAAGGCCTATGATGTATTTGGAGACCAACGTATTCTCACCGTGGAATTGCCCGGGCATACAGGAGGACAATTTGGGCTTTTTGTAAGAAGAAAGGATGGCCCCCTTTTCTTTGTTTCAGATGCCTGTTGGCTTTCTGAAACTTATAAAAACCTAAGTTATCCTAATCCGATAGCATCTTTAATTATGGATAATTGGACTCAATACAAAGAAACCATTAAGAAAATCCATGATTTTCATAAGCTATATCCCGAAGTTCAAATCATTCCTACCCACGCTATGGATTTCTTTAAGGAGAAAGAATCATGAATGGAATTATTGCTTTTCTCACCCAATATAATCATGCCAGGCGCCTAAACCGATTTAGCAATCGGAAAGAGCTGGAAGCCTATCAAAAGAAAGCTGTAGAGAAGTTTCTAAAGACTGTCCTTCCCAGGTCAACATTTTATTGCTCTTATTTAGAGAAACACTCTATTCAAGAGTGGCGCCAGTTTCCCATTATTGATAAATCCATCATGATGGAGAACTTCGACGGCTTAAACACGGCGGGGATAAAGAAAGAGGAAGCTTTCAAAGTGGCACTTCAGGCTGAGAAAACAAGGGATTTCACCCCTAAAATAAAGGGAATCACTATCGGCCTTTCCTCGGGAACCTCCGGCAATCGGGGGCTTTTTCTCGTGAGTAAAGCAGAGCAAATGGCCTGGGCTGGAAATATCCTGGGGAAAGTTCTCCCTACTTCTCTCTTTTTCGGACCAAAACAAAAAATCGCTTTTTTCTTGCGGGCCAATAGCAATCTTTACACCACCCTAAACGGGTTCAAAATTCAGTTTCACTTTTTTGATCTATTTTCGGGCTTAGAAAAAAATGTGGCTGAATTGGATGAATTCCAACCAACCATCTTAGTTGGCCCCCCTTCCATGTTACGGCTATTAGCCAGAGCACAAAAAGAAGGCAAATTATCCATTCATCCCATTAAAATCGTGTCTGTTGCTGAAGTGTTAGACCCTATGGATCAGGCCTATATGGAAGATGTCTTTCAACAAAGGATTCACCAGATTTACCAATGTACAGAAGGATTTCTCGGTTTTACCTGCTCCCATGGTACCCTCCATTTAAATGAAGACATTCTAATTATTGAAAAGGATTATTTAGATGAGAGCCTTGGGAAATTCATGCCCATTCTGACAGATTTTCAGCGTACCACCCAGCCTATTATTCGTTACCGCTTAAATGATATTTTAACGGAGAAAAAGGACCCTTGTCCCTGCGGCTCCCCTTATCTGGCCTTAGAATATATCGAAGGCAGATGCGATGATTTGTTTTATCTGAAAGCCAAAAAAGAGGACAAGATGGTACCTGTATTTCCTGACTTTATCAGAAGAGCCATCATTACTGCTTCTGAAAACATTGAAGAATACAAAGTAGTACAGGAAAGCAATGCAAAGATTCATGTGTATCTTCTATGTGAGGGAAATAAAAATAAGATAGAGAATCAGGTGCGGGATAACCTGTATGCCATCCTGGATCAACTGGAATGCGTGTTGCCAGAACTCACTTTTTCTTATGGAATCCATTTAGAAAAAGGGGCTAAAATGAGGAGAATCCAACGGAAATGAATATTGTTTTATTTGATGCAGAAAACATTGACCAATTAAAAGAACCCCGGGATGAAAATTCTCGTTATGTAAAACGGTTCTTTACCCCTTTCATCAAAGACGGTTCTCTTAAATATATCGAAAATATCCAGTCCCAGGTTGCTCTTCTTCAAGTAGATGAGGTGTTAGTGCCCATCACCATTAATCATGGGGAATTTGGAAACGCTTATGTTGTTTCTCCTTATACCCATTATGTGGACTATGCAAAGGAAGAACTGGTATTAATCAAAAATAGTTTCTTGAAGAAAACCCTGGAGGGCCTTTTATCTGGACTGGGAAAATTGCTTCGTTTCTCCCAGGTGAACAAGGTAATTCATATTAATAATTGGATGTTTTCTACCAATCTGTATATGGATTTATCAGAGGAACAAATAGAAGCCATTACAACCTATCTAACAAACAGGTTTCCCCATCATGCATTCATTTTCCGTTCCATTAATCAGTTTGTTTATAAAGATATATATACTTCTCTGCAAAAAAAGGGGTATCACTTGATTGCCAGCCGCCAGGTGTATTTCTCCAAACATCGAAAAGAAATGAAAGGGCGGCAACGGGAGCACGTAAACCGGGATTACAGCCTCATTCGTAAAAAGGAGTACGAAATTATCCACTTAAATGAAAACCATAGTGGTTATGCCAGGGAACTATTGGATTTATATAATGATTTATATATTAAGAAGTACTCTAAGTGGAATCCGAAGTTTACCGAGGATTTTATCCGCTTGAGTTTAAAGGAAGATTTACTTACCATGAAAGGTGTGAAAAAGGGAGATCATTTCATTGGATGCCTTGGCTATTGGAAAATCAATGGCATTATGACCACTCCCCTCTTTGGATATAACACTGATTTAGAAAAAGAAGCCGGGGTTTATCGGGTACTTTCTGCACTCTTAAATGAAGAATCAGAAAACAAAGGGAATCTTCTCAATATGAGTTCCGGTGCCGCTGATTTTAAAATCAACCGAGGGGGTGAAGGGGTAATTGAGTATAGCGGTGTTTATACCCACCATCTCCCCTTCACCAGAAAAATAGGATTTTTGGTTTTGCAAGGTTTGATTAATGGGATTGGGGTACCTTTGTTGAAAAATCAAAAGCTATAGAACTAAAGAAGACACTGGGCTTCAATGGAGG
>CALNBV010000014.1 GCA_937874515.1 uncultured Paenibacillaceae bacterium
CCGCTTTAGGTCAATTAGTTACTGTTACTTGTACTGCTTCGACACTAAATTTAACCATTCCCATTGTTCCAACCCCTGCTCCTTCCTTTTGTCCTGCTGATGAATTATGCTGTATGGAAATCGGCCGTGAAGATGTAACTCTTACTGATGGTACACAGGCCCAGTTAGTAGCCATTGTATCTAGTATCCCTTTGCATTTTGTAATTTCTGCGAATGGCACTGTCATTTGTGAATTTGATTCTCATGTGAAGATCTTCCAAAAGGATGTCCTTTGTGCACCTCAAGGTACCCATGTATTATGCCGGTTGATCCAAATCATTTGTGATGCTGTTCTTTTAAATGAATGTCAAATTGCTGTGAATGTAAGTATTTGCAAAGAAATTCAAGTGGAATCAGAAGTGAAATTGGAGATCATTGCTGATTTCTGCAAACCTCGTGCACCCATCCCTCCCAATATACTGCCTTTGCCCTGCCCGCCTGTTGGCCAATTCCCGCCACAATGTCCTTCTATCTTCCCAGAAGTGATGAATAACTGCTTATGCTCTGTAACTGGTGTTGCCAGCGGTGAATTCGATCCTTTTATCACATTAGATGGGCTGGCAATCGTATCGGCAACCATCACCCTGAATATTTGCCCAAACTGTGAGTTTACAGGAAGCACCATTGATGGTACCATCACCTTTTTGACGGGACTTGGAAACATTGTCCCCGTTCCATTTAACGCGATTACGACAACTCCTCCTTTATGTAACATCCCTATACCAGGAATTACCACAATTGAAGGTACACTCCCTCTAGCCTTTGATGGTTTTATTGGTTTCTTATTCCCCTTTACGCTTACAATTAATAAAAATAACAATACAGCTGTCCTGACTATTGACCTCACTGAAGTCATAGGGATTCCAGTCAATTTAGATTTATCTGCTGCTGGTATTTCAGTCATGAATTGCAATCCTTTTTAAAAGGTACAAAAATGAAAAATCCCTCCTATAATCTGAGGGATTTTTCTGTATATTATTGTTTAATAGCAAAAAAACTAATATAGGGTTCTTCTTTATCACCTGTTACAATTCGTTCAAAAATAGAAAAACCATGGTCAACTAAAACATTTTCAATTTCTTTTTCCTCATACAATTGATTAAAAATATTATCAGTTACTTGTTCTCCTTTGCCAATGCGGAATGAAGAAAAGAATACCCCGCCCTGTTTCATGACACGGTTTGCTTCTAAAAGTGCTTTATGTAAATCTTCCTGTGTTAAATAAATAAGAGAAGCATTGGCCCATACCCCATCGTATAAACCGTCCCCCACAGGGATTTGGCGAAAATCTCCCTGAATAAATTCAACACCACGAACTTTTAGTTTTGCCTGTTCTAACATGACTTCACTTATGTCTAACCCTTGCACCTGTAAATCATATCGTTTTAACCGTAAAGCATCGTGGCCTACCCCACAACCTAAATCTAATATTTGATTTCCACTTAAAAGCATTTGAAAACTAGAAATGAACTGCATGGTGAGTTCTCGGTGGCGCCATTTCAAACCGGGTTCACTGGCCATTTTATCAAAAGATGCCCGGTTACGATCCACATAATCCATCCTACTACCTCCCACCTTTTTTTTATTTATTATCCGATTAATAATGACTAAATTAAGGCACTTACAATTTTTTGTCATAAATAAAGATGTTCTCTTCTAAATATTATATGAGATAGCAAGTTCAAGTACAATCAGGAGGGGTGTAAATGACAATAAATTCAACCACCTTTGATCCAATCCAAATATGGAAAAGTTGGTATGAAGCAATGGAACAAACCTGGGGGAAGTCATTAGATGAATGGGTAAAAACCGAAGAATACACCATGTGGATTGGAGAAATTCAAAAATGGTTCTTCTATACCCATGAAAATTACAAGAAAACAGTGGATCAAATTCTAGCAGAAAATAATATTCCCAGTAAAAATGATATTTCAACCATTGCACAACTCATTATTCAACTCGAAGAAAAAATAGAAAAACTGGATGAACGTCTTGACACAGAAGTTCTTGCACAGATTTCATCCATAAAATCAAAGCTCCCCCCTAAATAAAACAGAGAAATAAAGGATGTTCCAAATCAAGAAAATGGAACATCCTTATTTAATTACGTCCTTTGATACGCCCAATGGTTGGTTGGACCATGGCCATGGCCAATGCCAAGAGGGTTGCAAATGGCTGCTGTAATGAATCTCTTAGCTTCATCAACAGCTTCTACTACGCTTTTCCCTCTGGCTAATCCCGCGGTAACAGCAGCGGCAAAGGTACATCCAGTTCCATGGGTATGGGGAGTTTCAAACCGCTTTTCTTTCAGTTCTTTAAACTCTTGTCCATCATAAAAAACATCGATGGCCATTTCTCCAGAGGAATGGCCTCCTTTAATTACAACGGATTGTGCACCCATTTCCCGTAAAATCTGGGCAGCTTTTTTCATTTCGTCCATGGTTTCTATTTTAATCCCAGTTAATACTTCTGCTTCTGGAAGATTTGGGGTAACAACCATAGCAAGAGGGATTAAATACTGCTTCACAGCCTCTACAGCTTCTTCAAGCAATAGAGAAGCTCCCCCTTTTGCAATCATAACAGGGTCTAGTACATAATTTGTAATTTCATATTGTTTAATCTTTTTTGCTACCATTTCAATAATATTGGAATCAAACAACATTCCCGTTTTTGCTGCATCTGTTCCAATATCAGATAGAACTGCATCCATTTGTTGTTCAATAAATGCTGGGGGTACAGGCATTACCCCATGGACACCCAATGTATTTTGAGCTGTTAATGCCGTTACTACAGACATCCCATAAACCCCTAATTGTTGAAAGGTTTTTAAATCAGCCTGTATCCCTGCGCCACCGCCACTATCAGAACCCGCTATGGTTAAAGCGCGATATACTTTCATCGAAAACTCACCTCATTAATTCTTATCTTTCAAAGATATAAAACAATCTTTTCCTTTAACGTCTTTTGTTAATTGTTTCTTTTCTTTTAACCAGTTAATAACCCTATTCCAGTTTTCTTCAGCCTGGCTGCCAAATTGGACATCCTTTTCCATCATAAGAGGAAGCAAAACAGCTAAACTTTGTTCTTCCACATCCTTTTCTAATGGGAATTCCTGGCTTTGGTTTTCAAGTAAGATTTCTAAAGAATCTGCAGGATTATTTTTCACATCTTCCTGCCCTTTTTGTGCAGCTTTCCAAAAACGTGCTAAAACATCCTTTTTATTCTTTATTGTTTCCTCTCCAGCTACAATCACAAGTTCATAATAATCAGGAACACCATAGGCTGTAAAAGAAATATTCCGCACTTTAAATCCCTGTTTATTAAACAAAATTTCCTCGTGGTTCGTAAATCCACCATACACTGCATCTACTCGTTTTCCAGCAAGAGCTGGAACAATATCAAAGCCAATATCCTGCATGTTTACTTTCGTTGGGTCTCCCCCATCTTTGGCAACCATGGTCTCCATAAAAGCCTGATTTAAAGGAATGGAGGGATAGCCAACTTTCTTACCAACCAGGTCTTTGGGAGATTGAATAGGGCTATTTGTTGGTACCAGTAAAGTGTTTAATGGATGGCGGACAACAGCCGCAATGGATTTTACCGGAATCCCTTCACCTCGAGCTAAGGCAACCTGTGGTTGATAGGTAAGAGCCAAATCCACCTGGTTTGCAGCTGCCATCCGAATAGGATCATTGGTTTCAGCAGGCATTTGGATTTTCAAATCGATGCCTTCTTCAGTAAAATACCCTTTTTTTAAGGCAGTGTATATAAATGAATGCACGGCATTAGGATACCAGTCCAACATTATTGTTACCTGATCTTTTTTCTCTTTTTCAGGAGTACAGCCTGTAATTACTGACAGAAGTAAGACAAGCACTGCCCCTACTACTAAATGAACTTTCTTCAAATGTGTTACCTCCTATTTTTTAATGTTAATTTCTCAAACCATCCTATAATTATAAATAAAATAAGACCTAATAAAGAAAGGAGAAGGACGGAAGCGAATACCCCATCAGATCGAAGTGTAGAAGCCATTCTGCGTCCAAAATAGCCCAGACCTGATTCTGCCCCTAACCACTCCCCAATCGTAGCACCAGTAATACTATAAACAGCCACTACTTTTAAGCCAGAGAAAAAGGAGGGAATGGCCATAGGAACCTGAACTTTGCGAAAAATTTGCCACCTGTTGGCACCCATGGTTTTAAGCAAATCCATCAAATCATCCTTTGTCATTTTCAACCCATCATATAAATTTACCAGAAGAGGAAAGAAAGAAAAAAGGATGACCGCAGCAATTTTTGTCCATAAGGAATACCCAAACCACAATGCGAAGACTGGCGCAATGGCAATTAAGGGAATGGTCTGAGATACGATAAGGATGGGATAAAAAATTCTTTGGATGGTTTTAGAGAAGAACATGCCTACAGCCAACAGGATGGCAGCAACCACAGAAAAAAACAGACCAACAAGAACTTCATACAAGGTTGTCCCCAAATGAATGGTAAACAACTGCTCTTTATATTTCCATAACCCCGCAATAATCATGGATGGTGCAGGAAGAATAAAGAAAGGAACCCAATCCTGTCTGACGGCAATCTCCCAAATGATTAAAACCAGGAGAAAAAATAAGATGGATTGATAATATTTTTTAAGGTTTTTCATAAATGGTTCTTCTCCCGAATTTTCTCACTGAGGAGTCTTCTGTATTCAATAAACTCATGCCCAAAAATCATATCGGGGACTCTCGGACGGGAAAAAGGAATGGATACCTCTTCAATTTCCCCATCTCGTAAAACCAGTACCCGATCACTTAAGAGAATGGCTTCCTCAATATCATGGGTAATAAAGAATATGGTTTTGCCTAACCGTTCCCAAACAGAAAGGAGCCACCTTTGCATATCTTGTTTTCTCATAGCATCTAAAGCGCCAAATGGCTCGTCTAAAAGGAGAAGGTCAGACCCTGTCATAATCGTGCGGAGAAAGGCTGCCCGCTGCCTCATCCCCCCTGAAAGCCGTGAAGGATATTCATTGGCTACCTCTGATAATCCAAACTCCTTCAACAATGCCGTTGCCTTTTCTTTCTCAACTTCTTTATTACTGGACCTTATTTCCACAGGGAGTAATACATTTTCTATTATCTTTCTCCAGGGAAGGAGTTGGTCCTTTTGTGGCATATAACCAATCTTGCCAAGACGATTCCCTTCGTATCCCTCATAATAGATGTGACCATCTTCCCCTTCCATTAAACCAGCAATGATTTTTAACAGCGTACTTTTTCCCGAACCACTGGAACCAATAAGAGAAACAAACTCCCCCTTACGAAGGGAAAGAGAAATATTTTTAAAAATGGGATGTTCACTTTCCGTATAACGAAAAGTAAGGCGATCGATAACTAACAAGCCTACTTCCTCCGTTCCAATTCTATCTATATTATGGTAAACAGATTGTCTAATTCCGTCAATGTCTCAGAAAAATATCTATCCTAGTCGATTATTTGTCGTAATTTTTAGAAAATTCTATTTACATTAGTTTTCCTTTGTTATAACATACACTTATAATCCTTTGCATTCATAAAGTGAAGGGATGTGGTGACATTGTTTTCAGCTCTATTTTTCAGAAAAAAACGTGACAATACCATAGATACAGGACAACGGAATCTAATTCACAAAAAATTGCTTTCATTAAAAAATTACAGGCATGAGGACCAATTCTTAAAAAAAATGCGTTTTATCGTATTCGATACAGAGACAACAGGTTTCCATCCTTATAGTGGTGATGAACTCCTTTCAATAGGAGCTGTAGCCATTGAAAATGGCAAAATCCAGGACGATCACATTTTTCATTCCTATATAAATCCAAACCGAACCATTCCAGGCCATATTTCAGAGTTAACAGGAATAGAAAATCATCATGTTGAAAGCGCTCCCTCTTTTTTATCTGTATTCTCTAATTTTCTGGATTTTAAATCTCACAGTCCTTTAATTGCCCATTGTGCCGCCTTTGACTTTAATTTCATAAATGTAAAGTTGAAATCCCATAAAATCATGAAAATACCCAATAAATCCCTTGATACAATGAAGTTGGCTAGCCATCTTCTTAATGGCGGGGATGGGTTCACATTGGACGACCTCCTTCACCAGTATGGGATCCCAACAACAAAAAGGCACCATGCATTAGAAGATGCTCGTATGACGGCCAAATTATTTATTCATCAAATGGAACAACTTGAAAATGAAGGAGTAAGAACTTTATTTGAACTAGAAAAATTTATTAAATATAAAAATGACCTTTATCAATTAAACCAAGCTTCCTTTAATAGCAGTTTTTAATTTTGTAGCAAATACAGAAATAAAGAGCGAGCCCATAAGGCTCGCTCTTAATAAGTTATTATTAGTCTTCCATTGTGGAAAGGTCACCAGTTGGCAAGCCAAGTTCCCAGGCTTTTAACACACGGCGCATAATTTTGCCGGAACGTGTTTTTGGAAGTTTATCACGGAATTCAATTTGACGAGGTGCAGCATGTGCAGCAAGGCGTTCTTTAACAAACACACGAATTTCTTCTTTTAACTCTTCGCTTTCTTCATTACCAGCACGGAGAGTAATGAAGGCTTTAATGATTTCACCACGTAATGGATCAGGAACCCCAATAACACCGGCTTCAGCTACAGCTGGATGTTCAACCAATTTGCTCTCAACTTCGAATGGTCCAACACGTTCGCCGGAAGTGTTGATAACGTCATCTACACGGCCTTCGAACCAGAAGTAACCATCTTCATCTTTATAAGCAGAGTCTCCAGTTACAAACCAACCGTTTAAGAAGTACTCTTTATATTTCCCATCGTTGTTCCAAATTCTTCTCATCATTGCAGGCCATTGAGGTTTAATTGCAAGGTTCCCCATTTGGTTCGCTCCAAGTTCATTACCTTCATCATCAATGATAGACAATGTAACGAATGGAAGTGGTTTCCCCATGGAACCTGGGCGAATAGGCATAGAGCGATAGTTCGCACAAATTGCAGAACCAGTTTCAGTCATCCACCAGTTGTCATGGATACGGCGATCTAATACATCAAGTCCCCAACGTACAACTTCAGGGTTCAGTGGCTCACCAGCAGAAAGAATGTGACGAACAGAAGATAAATCAAATTGTTTTGGAAGTTGATCTCCTTCACCCATTAACATCCGTAAAGCAGTTGGTGCACTAAACCAAACGTTTACTTTGAATTTTTCTAATGTTGCATACCAGTCAGCGGGTTTGAAGCGACCACCACGTAAGACAGCGCTTACACCGTTTAAGAATGGGGACCACATACCAGCAGATGTACCAGTTACCCAACCTGGGTCAGCTGTGCACCAGTAAACATCTCCTTCACGGAGGTCATAAACCCATTTACCAGACATTAATTGGTGGCGCATCGCGTCGTGTACTTGAAGAACACCTTTTGGTTTTCCAGTAGAACCGGAAGTATAGTGAAGCAACATTCCATCTTCACGATCTACCCATTCAATTACATATTCATCAGAAGATTTCATAAGGTCATTGTATAAAACTTGATTGTCTGCCGTTGTTTCTTCTGTATCAGCAACAATAACATGTTTCAATTCAGGAAGCTCATCGGTTTTAAGACGATAAAGAAGAGAAGGATGTGTCACAACAGCTACAGCACCACTATCTTGAAGACGGTCTTTCACAGCTTCTTCCATGAAAGCTTCAAATAACGGACCAGCAATTGCTCCGATACGAACAATCCCCAATAATGCTATAAATAATTCTGGGCTACGTGGCATGAAAATAAATACCCGATCCCCTTTGGTAATTCCAAGAGATTTCAATCCATTGGCGAATTGGCAAGAAAGCTTGCTCAATTGTTCATACGTATACTGCTCGTCCCGAACGCCATCAGTATAGTATAAGGCAATTTTAGATCCTTTGCCTTCATCCACATGGCGGTCGATGGCTTCGTATACCATGTTTACTTTACCGGTTTCATTCCAGGTAAAGAATTTGTTCACATCATCCCAGTTCGCATTGATAACAGCTTCATCATAATTTTTAAGATTTGCTGTTTCATCAAGCAACATTACGTCCTGCGGTTTTTGCTTTGTTGTCACTTCCGTTACCCCCATCTGCATATTTTTTGTTTTTTTGTTTTTTGTTTTTTGTTTTATTTTTTTATCTTTTTATATAAATAAAACAACTTGTTATAGTACAACTTTACCATACAATTCGACAGTTTGTACAGAACAAACTTCTAAATATAAAGAATTTTTTATTATTTCTATTATTTCACACATATTCGAGAGGAACAGCATGGTAAGAATCAAATCGTGCCAGTTCCTCGCCGACAATGATAAAAAAAGAGGATCATTTGGTTTTTGCCCAAAAAACCCCTTTTGTCAACTACCCCCACTGAGGTGAATCTTTTCAGTGGGGGCTTGAGTTAGAACTCT
>CALNBV010000015.1 GCA_937874515.1 uncultured Paenibacillaceae bacterium
GGATCAAACTCTCCAATAAAGGTAAAGTTGCCTGAACTTCAAGCTTTGCTAGCTAATTAAAAAATAATTTTTAAGAAATTGATTTAGGATCGCATTCTAGCTTTTTCACTGTTCAGTTTTCATTGTGCTTGCCTCTGCTTGTTCAGCAGCGACTTTTATAATTTATCACATCTCGAAGTTATCGTCAAGCCTTTTTTTAAAAAACTTTTTTTCAGTTTTCTTTCGCAGATAAGAGATTGTAAATATCATCTGATCTGCATAAGTACAACTAAGATGATCGCCTGCCCCTAAAGGCTTGGCCACAACCAAGTTTTCTTTAAAAAAGCGTCTTTCGAATAATTTCGACAAGGAATAATATATCAGGTTTAAAAACCTTTAGCAACTACTTTTTTCAAAAAAATCAAAAGTTTTTTCGAAAAACAAAAAAAGGACAGATTAACCGTCCTTTGAGATTTTACTTATATTCGCTTTTAGATAATGTAGAGCGTGCGATATCCATCATTTCATTTACTGGAATTGAACCTGAAAGGTGGTATTCGATCCCGTTATGGGTCCAGGTTAATGTTTGTTTCTCCGATGTATCATTAGATAATATCCCAACTGTATATCCTAAATCAACTGGTTCTCCAGCAGGAAGAATAACCTCCGCTGCCCGTGGTTTATTTTCAATTAATTTAAATGGATATTTACCCCCATACTCTAAAACAATTTGCTCCCCATCTTCCCCTTTGCTTTGTTGAACATTATGCAACTTATTCCCTTTAGGAATATAAGAAGGGCGGACAACCGTGAAATTTTGATTGTTTTTTTGTTCTTCAAGGGTACCAAAAGTAGGAATGCTATCAAATAAGGCTGATTGCATATTGCGGTCTTTTTCAAAGGCATCTTTATCAAAGGTAAAATCAAACTCGAATTGAGCAAAGTTCACTTGAACCATAGAATTCTTATTGGAATCCATAATTTCAACCTTTTTCGGTTTTAATGCTTTATCAAAAATGATTTTTTGCGTAGTTAAGGATTGATTGGGGTAATTCGCTTTTACAGTAAATTCATACTGTTCATTAACCCTCTCATAAGTTCTTGCTGCATCTGTTTCTATATCTTTGATGAGGGATTCATACAAATAGACCTGGGATTGATTTTGTGGCCAATTGCTTTGGAAACGAAAACTCTTATTTAAATGTGGCGTTAAAACAAACACACCCTCATTGTTTCTTAAAATAATTTGCGTGATATTTTGTTGCTTGGATTTCAAGGATATACGATATAACCCTGGTTTCTTATACCACACCTCTAAATCGTACTCCTGAGGAGCTTTTCCTGTCTGAAAGGTCATAGTCCCCACTGCTTTATAGCTTGTTAGTTTGCTTACATTTTTTGATAAATCGCCAATTACCCGATCCGGGCTTTTTGTGGTACAACCAATTGCCAAAGTCGCTAATAGGAATATGGCGATTAAAATGGGAAGGAATCTTTTCACGAACATTCATCTCCTTCGTCTATTTATGCGAAGAAGGGGATCCCACATAAATTTATGGGAAGTTTGTACATTTAGAATTCGCAAGTGTGCGCAACCATTCATAGGCCTCACCAATAGCGAGAATCACCTCGCTGGCGATTGATGAATAGTTGGACCTTTTTCCACAAATCTCACCAGCCATACCATGGAGAAGCAGAGCAAGTTGAATAGATGTAAGAACATCGTCTTTTTTCTGCGCTAAAACACCCGCCAAAATGCCTGTTAAAACATCACCGCTTCCACCTTTAGCTAGCGCAGCACTGCCTCTTGTATTCACATAGACTGCGCCATCAGGGGTAGCAAGTAAGGTATATGTCCCCTTCAACACAACATAAACCCCATATTTACGGGCAAACTGACGAGCGGTTTCCCTTCTGTTTTTTTCTACTTCCCTGGTTGTACAATGGCACAACCTGGCCATCTCTGCCGGATGAGGAGTCAGAATAACCGGACCTTTTTTCTGAAGAAGAAGATCAGGGTTTTGGGATAGCATCGTTAAGGCATCTGCATCAATAATTAAAGGAACCTCACAAAGGGTTAGCAAAGACTGAATCCATTTATTCCCTTCCTGCCAAACCCCCATACCTGGACCAATTGCAATCACTTGGTATTTCTTAATCCGTTCTGCCAGTGGATGGAGACTTTGCAAGGAGAGGAAACCACCTTCTTCAGGCAACCCCCAGAATATTGCTTCATTGATTTTTTGTTCCACGATGTGAAGGATGCCATCAGGCACAGCAAGGGTCAACAGCCCGCACCCTGCCCTTAATCCAGCCATCGCCGACAATACAGGCGCTCCAGTCATTTCTCTCGAACCTGCAATAACCAACGCGTGGCCATAAGACCCTTTATGGGAAAAGGGGTGTCGGGTTGGGATTTCATCTGCAAGGGAACAAGGCAATATCATCTGATCTGTTAAGGAAAAATGCCCCTCTGCCTCTGGTGGGATAGAAATATCTGCAACAATTAATTCCCCCCGGTGTTGCGCGCCTGGATAAAGAAAATGGCCCCACTTGGGATAGGCAAAGGAAAGAGTAAGGTCTGCTTTTACCGCAACGCCGCATATTTCCCCGGTATCAGCATTAATTCCCGATGGAATATCAACAGCAATAATGCTCCCTTTCACTTTTAGGAATCCCTCAATCACCCTAGCAAAAGGCTCTCGGACCGAACCTTTAATCCCCGTACCAAGGAGGGCATCCACAACTAAATCCGCCTGGCTTAATTCTTCAAGGAATTCTTCCTCTTTTTCTTCCTCCCAAAAAGAAAAAGAATAAGAACAGGATTGCAAGATCCTCAGTTGTGCCAAACAGTCTTTGGTCATTTTCCTTTCATCGCCAACAACCCAAACGCTGACTTGCCACCCTGCATTGAGTAGATGTCTTGCAATAACCAGTCCATCTCCACCGTTATTTCCATACCCTGATACAACCACAACCCTGGCTCCTGGCCATCTTGTTTCAATTTCCCTAACAACTGCAACCCCTGCATTCTCCATTAAAACAGATCCCGGAATTCCGATTTGCTCAATTGTGAAATGGTCCAATTCACGCATTTCCTGCGCGTTCACCACATACAAAATGACTCCCTCCTAATCTGTGCTATATATGTATGTCCAAAATTTTTCATTATGCTTTAAGTTATGGAATTTCCAAAACAACCTGTGCAATGGCATATTCTTTACTATGGGAAATAGAGATATGGGCCTGAAGGGATGCATCCAGAGTTAACACTTGTCTTGTTTTATCCGAAACCATGAGGAAGGGTTTCCCCATTTCATTTTTTACAATTTCACAATCTAAAAAAGAAAAGGTTTTCCCAATTCCCGTACCCAGAGCTTTTGCTGCCGCTTCCTTTGCAGCAAAGCGGCCAGCTACATACTCTATTCTTCTTCTTCCTTCCTGAGGAAGGGTTTCTTGTTCCTTAGGAGTCAAAATACGCTGAATAAAAGAGTCAGGACTCCGTTTAAGAATTTGCTCAATCCTTTTTAGTTCTACAATATCAACGCCTATTCCATAAATCATATTTCATCTTCCTTTTACTCCCATTTAAATGTTAAAGCGGAAACAGTAAATGCTACTATAGCCCAACCAGCCAATACAACCCCTGGAATCCATAACTCCTGTATGGTTGCGCCTAAATTCATAATCTCCCGAATGGCTGTGGTTAAATGAGTAATTGGGATTACCTGAACCACCGGTTGCAAAAAATCCGGCATAGATGAGATGGGAAAAAAGACTCCACCAAGAAACATCATTGGAAATGATAAAAATCCAGCCATAGGGCCTGCCTGCTCCGGGTCTTTCGCAAGGCTGGCGATAATAAAACCAATGGACATAAAAGTTAACGTCCCTAGAATGATAAAGAAGATAAGCAATAGCCAGGAACCGTTTACCTGTGTTCCAAAAACAAAATAGCCAATTAAAATTAAGAGCAATGCCTGGATGCCATTTAACATCAGCCTGGAAGTAATTTGCGCAGCGATGAAGGCACCTGGAGCAAGAGTAGTGGTTTGCATTCTACGCAAAATCCCTCGTTCCCTCCAGGAAGCAATTTGCCCTGCTACCCCATTCATGTTGTTGCTCATAATCATCATAGCAACAATCCCTGGGACAAGGAAATCAATATACCCTAAATCCAGGGAACGAAGAGGGGTGCTTTCAGCCACTAATACAGGACGGTACTCAGTCATTTGTTTACTAATGCCATCGATGACCTGGTTCATGACTGAAAGGCCCAGTTGAGACGTATTTATTTTTGTCTCATCATAATAAAGAATCACTTTTTGAGGAGCCTCTCGTTTTTTGTCTTTACTTAAACTCCATTCTCCATACCCTTTAGGAATCACTACGATTAATTGGGTATCCCCTTTTTCTAACTGTTTTTTTGCTGTAGGAAGTTCTCCTGCCTCTTTCACATTCAGTCCCTGAACATCAGCAAATTTTTCAGTTAGTGTCTTAGAGAATGAACTTCGGTCTTGGTCAATGACCACCGCTTCAACCATTGTGTTATTTCCATTCCCCAGAAAAGAACCTAGTACAAGCATAAAGAAGATTGGAAAAAGTAAGGTCCAAAATAAAACTTTTTTATTTCTCCAGAAAAGCCGCAATTGGGCTAATGTTAATTGTCCATATCCCCTCATTCTTCCCTTAACCTCCTGCCTGTCATTGATAAGAATACATCTTCTAGTGTCGCAGTTCTTGTTCGCAGGTCAACTAATTGAATGCCCTGTTCAGAAGTAAGAGAAACCAAATCTGTTAACGTGGCTTGTAAATTATCGGAATATAATGTGACCCATTCTTCTTTTTCTCTGGCTTTTCTTACTCCACTGATGGATTCTAAAGTTTGTAATGGAATCTGTGCTTCTCTATGAAATTCAATGGCCGTACCCATATTTAATCCGTTAACCAACCCATTTGGGGTATCAAGTGCAATGATTTTCCCCCGATCCATAATGGCAATCCGATCGCACAATATCTGAGCCTCATCCATATAGTGGGTGGATAAAAAGATGGTCTTCCCCCTCTTTTTCAATCGCAAAATAATGTCCCATAAAGCACGGCGGGATTGAGGATCAAGCCCTGTGGTCGGCTCGTCTAAAAAAATGACAGACGGATCATTCACGAGTGCCAATGCGATGGCTAACCGTTGTTTTTGCCCACCGGAAAGTTGTTTTACAAATGAATCTTCTTTTTCAGTTAAGGATACATCTCCCAGTATGGCATCAATAGGTAAAGAGCTAGGATAAAAACTTGCGTATACTTGCATAATCTCTTTTACTTTTAACAATTCAAAAAGTGAAGTGGATTGTAATTGGACACCAATCACTTCTTTTACTTTCTTCTTTTCCTTCACAATGTCATATCCGTTGATGGCAGCTGTTCCCCCATCAGGTTTTCGCAGGCCTTCAATCATTTCCATGGTTGTGGTTTTCCCCGCACCATTAGGGCCAAGGAGCCCGAAGATTTCCCCTTTATATACTTGAAAAGAGATCTCATCTACAACCCTATGTTCCCCATATACCTTCACTAAGTTCTCCACTTTAAGGATCTCTTCCATGCCAATCTCCTTCCCACCATAAACTAAGTTCTTAATTGCACTTATACTATCAGAATTTTTAAAATTCTGATAGAGAAAAAGCCGGTTCAACTTTCGAACCAGCTTTCCTTTTTTAACTATTTACTTTATTGTAATATTCTAAAATGGCCTGGTATAGTTCCTCTGCAACATTTTGTTTAAAACTATCAGAGTTCATTTCTGCTAAATTTGATGAATTTGTTAAAAAGCCTACTTCAATCAAAACAGCAGGCATGTTCGTTTGAGTGAGCACTCTGAAACTTTCTACCTTTAATCCCCGATCTTGGAATTGTGTAGCTTGTAGCAAATGTTTATGTATTACATCCGCAAAAGGCTGGCTAGTTGGATTGTAATAAAAAGATTCCGTTCCATTAGCCGCAGAATTGTCAAAAGCATTAGCATGAATAGATATAAAAACATTCGCTCCCACATTATTCGCTACATTTACCCGTTCTTCAAGAGAAAGAGAAGTATCCCCTTCCCTTGTCATAAGGACCTTAAAGTTAGGATTTAATAACAGCCTGCTTTTTAATTTTTGACTTGTAGAAAGGGTGAAATTTTTTTCGTAGGTTTTACCATCAGCACCAATACAACCAGAATCTAGTCCGCCATGACCAGGATCAATGACAACAGTAAAACCAGCTGCAGGTAAAGGTGAGGATGTTGACTGAGTTGTCGTAATGGAAAAATTATTGCCTTCCCATTGTCCTTTACCATTCATCAAGTACATAACGGTGGATAAAGGAATCACCTTATAACCATCAATACAACGATACCCACCAGAACCACTCGCTTGTGTTAATAGGGGTAGATCTACATGTAAACTTCCTTTTGTTAAGGAAAGAATATTACCATTTAGACTATAGGAAATCCCTAAACCCTTGTTAAGTGAAAAAAGATCAGCATACGTACTTTCTGGCAACTTGTACATTTTCATAGGAATCATCTTTCCATTAAGGGAAAATCCTAAAGTACGATTATAAATAACCGTTTTTGTTGCATCTTCATAAGCTACAATATGTCCAATTAAATTCCCTAAAACGCGAAACGGTACATAAGTTCGATCCCCAATAATAATTGGAGCAGTATCAATGGTCTTTTTTACACCATTAACATAAACGATGGTCGAGCCAATGGTCATAACACATACTTTCCCCAAATCTTTAACAGTTACCTGCCGTTTAGCCCCATCCCATTCAACAGACATGCCCATAGATTTCTGTAATTGAATCACAGGCATCAAGGTGCGATTATTGACAATCTGTAAGGGTACAAAAGGATCTGTAACCTTTCCATCAATAACTAGACGTGGTTGGTAAATAGCAGCATGACCTACAGACGGAGTAACTCCTAAGACCCCGGATAAAAACAACAAAAAAATCCCCACTACATTTATTATTTTTTTCATTTACTATTTTCTCCCCTTAAATGCAGAAGAGACCAATCCCATTCGAGATCATTTTACCACAAATACCCTATTAAAAGTGTAAAAAAAAGGGTGGCTTTCACCTACCCTTTACGGAATTCAAATTAAATAAGAACATTTTTAACAATAGATATAAGGAAGGCACAACAAGAACAAGACCTGCTATAAAACTAATGACCAACGCTAAACCCATCTGGGGATTTACATTAGAAGAATCCAGCATGATATAAGGATAGAGAAGATAAGGCAAATGGGATGCACCATACCCGTAAAAAGCAAAACCGAATTGTAACATCACCATAATGAAAGCAAGACCTAACTTTTCTTTCTTATTAATCAAATAAACCGCAATGCCAAAACAAACAAGAGAAAGAATAAACATCCAACTATAATGAATCATGTTTTTGAAATGCCAATCATTATGTATTTGTATAGTTGCAAAAATCAGGACACTGGCCACAATGGTCGGTGCACTCCAGAGCAAGGCAAATTGCCGCAACAGCTCCATCGCCTTATAATCCCTGGCCCTATTTGCATAAAAAGTTAAAAAACTTGCGCTAATAAACAGGACACTAACAATTGCCAAAAAAACAACCGCCCATGAATAAGGGCTTGTAATTAATTCAACAGGAGAAAAAACAACAATTCCTGATTGATTTTCGTAAATATAACCACCTTCTGATATGGTTAATACCGTTGATAAGGCAGCCGGGATTAACAATCCTGTTGCCCCATACAGGAAAAGAGAAATAAAATTATCCTTTTTTCCATATAAGGAAAAAGCATAAATCCCCCCACGAATCGCCAGAAGGATCAAAGCTATACTTCCTGGGATCAGCAGAGCTGTTCCATAATAATAAGCGATTTCCGGATAAAAACCGACTAATCCAATAAAGAAAAAAACAAGAAGTACATTGGTAATTTCCCACACGGGTGACATATATCTTTCAATGGTTCGGTTAATAATATGGTCTTTTTTTCTCCATTTCCCGTAAAAGAGAAAAAATCCCGCCCCGAAGTCAATAGAAGCGATAATGACATACCCATAAAGAAACGTCCATAACAAGATGACCCCTAACAATTCATATGTCACATTCATTCCCCCTGTCCATCAGCTAATTCCAAGCTGCTCCATCTCTTGTTCAGGTGTATATCTTGAAAAAAGCCGAATCAAGGTCACACTGCAAATACTCCCTAAGAAAAAATAAAGAATTACAAATAAAAACAGAATAATTTCAACACCACTTGCCATGGTAACCCCTGCTTCTGTCAGAAGATTCCCTTGAATGACCCAGGGCTGTCTCCCCACTTCAGTATAAATCCACCCAAATTCCATGGATAGAAAAGCAAGCACTCCCCCCAACAGAATTAAACTCATCAACCATTTTTTATTTTTAAAAATTAAATACAAACCAGACAGAATGATTATATAAATTCCCGACCCAATCATGAAATAATAAAAGGTTTGCATCAATAAGGAAGAGTCGCTTAATTTGCCAGGTTGGAATTGTTCCATGAATTGGACAGATTTGGCCCCGGAAATCCCATTTATAATAGAAAAAAACAACCCTGTTATTACGCATATTCTTAAACCCTTTTTATAATACGTATGATTTTTCCCACGCAAGATCAAATAAGCAGTAATGGCTGCCAGAAGAAATGCTGAAGATAAATAGGTTGATGATAATACATGAAAAACCATGCTAGGCATCGCATCATTAAAAAGAACTTCCCACGGGGTTATCCCCCCTGGTGTATTCATAAAAGCATTAATTATAGTGAAAAATACCCCGGTTAAGCATCCGCCAATTAAAATGGGGAGTGTGAGCAACCAATGGCGGGTTGGTTTTAAATAATCCCAGCTATATATGTAAATGGCCAGAAAAAAGGCTTCCACAAAAAAAGCAAAAGTATACCAAAACAACGGGAGGCTAATCGCATGTCCTGCCACTCGCATAAAGTTAGGCCATAAAAAGGATAAACTGAGACTAATAATCGTTCCAGTAATAACCTCTATGGACACAATAATCGCCAATCCACGGGACCATCGTTTTGCCAGAAGTATATAATGAGGATCTTTACGCCAAACTCCTATTCCCTCTGCGATTGCTAATAACAGAGGAATACCGACCCCAATGGTTGCAAAGATGATATGAAACCCTAATGTTAGGCCAGTGAGAATTCGGCTTAATAAAAACGTATCCATGACCCCATCCCTTCTTCACGCAATTTTCTACATATTCAAGTATAAAATGTTACCACTATCTATATGGGAAGTTGATTCGCCTTATTTGTTACAAAAATGTGACTTTTTTTGCACAAAAAAAAAGTGCTTATCGCACTTCTTAGTTTGGCTTTTATACAGCCGTTTTATCATATTTTTTTTTCGCAAGGTAAGGGATAAATAATGAAGAGATCCCTACAATCGCACTAAAAACAATCTCGGCAATGATAATGTTATTCCACATAAAACCATCTCCTTGTTATTTAAATTTTCAGAATATTCCCTTAAATCTATAATAACTAGTTTTATGTGGAGTCGTCAATAAGAATTCTTAATTTTGTAACAGTTTAGGTGTTTTTATTATTGACACTAGCGTAATGTTATTTTTTTCTTTTTCAAAAAATACCATAGAACCAAAAAGAGGACGCCTATAATAACAACAGCATCTGCATAATGCATGTACTGTTTAATATCAGACCAATGTTCTCCCATCACCCATCCGATATAAGCTAATAAAGAACACCAAATAAATGTCCCAATAAAACTGTAACTAATAAATCGAAGAAATGGAGCCCTGGCCATGCCCATAGGCAAGGAAATGAAGGTACGAATCCCTGGCAACAGCCTGGTAGTAAAACCTACAATATCCCCATGCCTTGCCAGCCATTTTTGTGCCCGCTTCACTTCATGGGCAGGAATAATAAAACGAAGAGGACCTTCAATCCAATGGGCATATCTATACCCAATCCAATAAGCAAGAATACAACCAAAGGTACCCCCTAAACTCCCTGCCAGGATGGCTCCAAATAGATTCATCTTTCCTGTCGCCGCAAGAAAACCGGCAAAAGGCATAATCAGTTCACTTGGAATGGGGATACATGCACTTTCCAGTAACATCCCTAAAAAAACCCCTGCATACCCTAAAAAATCAATAATCCTTGTCACCCCTGAACCTATTGCTGTTAAGATTCCCTCCAACTTCTCTCCCCCATTTTTTTATTTTTCCTTTTCAAATAAACCCTGAATATATTTTTTGGTCAAATTGGACTGGGGATCAATGACCTGTGCCCCACCAATTTTTTTCTCCTTTAAAATTGAAATGGGTGGTATTTGTTCCATTTTTATTTGTTGCAGATCCATTTTATATCCCAGAGTCGCCAATCTAATCATATCGCTGGTGTTCATATTTGTTGTGATATAAGAAGAAATAGAATCAAGAATATTGGGCACGCGAAAAATATTGGTTGTTTTTTTAATCTCATTCACAATGGATACAAGAAATTTCCTTTGCCTTTCCGTTCGCGTATAATCCCCTGTTCGATCATGGCGAAAACGAACATACTGCAAAGCCTTTTTTCCGTTTAAATGCTGCATCCCTTTTTTCAAATTAATATCGTAATAACCTTTGTCTTCCCACAATTGATAATGCATATTTTTTTCTACATAAAGATCAACTCCACCAATAGCATCTACAACCTTTTCAAATCCTTTGAAATCCGTTACGAAATAATACTGAATAGGCAGTCCAGTTAATTTTTCTGCGGTTAGAGCTAACAGTTCAGGACCTCCCTGTGCATAAGCATCGTTAATTCTATTTTTCTTATGACCAGGTATATCAACCCATGTATCCCGCAATACAGAAAATAAAAATCCCTTTTTCGTTAGAGGATCAATACTAAGAATCATAATGGAATCAGAGCGAGTAGAAGTTTCATTCTCCCGTTTATCAACGCCTAAAAGCAGTATATTTACCTGTTCTTTTTCTTTCCATTCCGGCATTGCGGTTACTGATGCAGAAGGCTGTTTTGTCGGTGTTTGCTGAATTTTATTAGTGAAAGAATAAAAGGAATATATATAGTAGCTACAGAAACCTATAATAAAAATCAGGCTTAAAGCAAGAAGTGTTCCAACTATTTTCTTGATAAGGTACAAATTATATAACATCCTTTCCTACAGTGAATAAGCAACTTCTTTCGCATCTCTTTCAAAAGCCAAGGGAGGAAGTCATAATGGTAAAGAAAAGTAGTATTATTATTTCTATTTATGCCCTGCTTATGATGACTACAATCGCTTGTACAGGAAAAGGAAATACATCTAAAACAGTGTCCAATGGCGAAGATACCCCGATTGAAGTGAGTTTTCACTATTCTCCAAAGGAACCAAAAGCCATGGAAAAGGTAGAACTTACCGTTTTTATTACCCAGGAAAATGATTTAGTTCAGGATGCAGATGGGGTAAAATATGAACTCTGGGGAGAAGGACAAGAACAGCATGAACTCATTACAGCAAGCAAAACAAAAGATGGGTCTTATTCTTCTCCATACAGCTTTGCTAAACCAGGTAAATATTATGTAATTTTTCATGTTGATGCCCGTGGTTTTCATAATATGAAAAAAAATGAACTCATAATCTTACCATAAGGATGTTTCTTTGCTAAAATGAGGACGTAGATACGCTCAATTTTGACCAAAGGTTAAGGGGATATTTAATGAAAATGAACTTTTTGAAAAAACATTCCATTGAAATCGGGTTGTTGTTACTCTTTTTGTTGCCTCCCCTTGGAATAGGTCTTTTAATTATAATTGGGCTTATCCATCTTATAAAAATTATTAAAACAAAAAAACCTTTGCATTTTTCTATAGCAAGTTTCTTTTTTATTAATCTCCTCATTGCCTCGATTGGGGCATCTTTCATGTATATGGAGATTAAATACTTTATGATTCCCATTTTAATTGCCAGTTATCTAGGATATTATCTATATGTTAAAGAACGCTTCTCAAAACAATTATTATGCAATTATGTAAGAATTATTATTTTCGGTGGAATTTATATCGCCTTCATCGGCCAATTTCAACTGCTTATTCCGGAATTCGTTAACCTTTTTCAACCGAAGAGCCACTGGTTTATACAGGCCATTGGCGTATTAACAGGCTGGATGCCCTTAAGCTTTGATGAAAGTAACCGCCTTTTTGGAAGTGCCTATAATCCCAATTTTGCAGCTTTCTTCTTGCTCATGTCCATCGCTTTATTGCTGTGGAAACTATTGCGCCGGGAGAACATTCTGCGCAATAGCGGTCTTTTACTTATTCTTGGTTTTGCTATTATTCAAACAGGGTCTCGTTCTGGGGTCATTGGCATGATTCTTCTGTTTATTATTTTCTTATTCCGCTATCGCTGGCAAATTGGGGCCGGATTAGCCGGTTTACTTGGTTTAATTTCCCTTAAATTTGATCTAATTAATGAACTATTGCCACGCTATGATACCCTGCAAGTATCGGCAACAGGACGGAAAAATATCTGGGAAAATAGTGTCCATATCTGGTCAGACCATCCTTTCTTCGGCGTTACCCCCCTGGGTTTTCGCGAAGCCTATGATGCTTTTGCCCATGATAAGGTAGCCCATGCCCATAATATCTTTTTAGGTTTTTTCACGGAATATGGAACCATTGGCGGGTTATCTTTCGTATTACTTTTTATAGCTATTGTCGTTACAGTCGTTTTAACGATGTATACATGTAGGAATAGAAAAAAGTATCTGGACATATTTCTTTTATTAATGCCGGTCTTTTTAATGACAGGCATGTTAGATCACCCTCTTGTTTCACCCCAAACTGCCCTTTTATCTATTTTTGTCATTGCCGGATGGGAAAGGTATGTGAAACGGATTCATTTCTTTGCTAAACCAGCTGTTGAATCGAATCATGCAGGAGTACAATAATTGGGACTATCCGTTATTAGTCCCTTTTTCTTTTTCTTGAAAAGGTGGGAGTTTTAAACAATGAGAAAAATCCTTATTATTACGGGGAATTATGGGGAAGGACATAAACAGGCTGCAAACGCCTTATACAAGGTTATCCAACTTCGCCAACTGAATTATGAACCAATAATTATTGACTTTATGGAAGTTACCCACCCTTTATTAAATCCAATTAGCCACTATATCTTTATCAATGGAATTAAAATGTTCCCTTCGATTTATGGATTCTTTTACCGTAAAACCCGTGCCGCAAATTCTATGTCAGAAATCTTAAATAAAATCAATAACCTGGGTGTTAGCCGGTTGCTTAAAACCATTAAGGAAGTGGAACCATCTGTCATTGTCTCTACTTTCCCTCTTGCGGCAGGAGCCGTTTCCCGCCTGAAAGAACATGGCTATATCGATGTACCTACAGTTACAGTGATTACGGATCACACTTATCATAGCTCCTGGATTCATGATAATACGGACCGCTACATTATAAGCTCAGAATATGTAAAAGAAGATTTGCAAAGCCTGGGGGTTCCTAAAGAAAAAATCGCTGTCACAGGTATCCCTATTCGTCCGGAATTTTGCCATAATCTATCCGTAGACCCATTAAGAACTAAGCACGGAATCAATCCTTCTATTCCTGTGGTTCTTATCATGGGTGGGGGCGTGGGGATTATTGGGGATGGGTCTACTACCATTCGCGCTTTAGAAAATCTCCCGAAAAAAGTTCAAATCATTGTTGTATGCGGTTATAACGACAAATTAAAAAAGCAACTATCCAGGGAATTAAGCAACTCGAAACATGAGGTAATTTTATTAGGCCATGTAGATTATATCCATGAATTAATGGCCATTTCCGATATGTTAATTACTAAACCTGGGGGATTAACCACTTCGGAAGCAGTCGCATCTGAATTGCCTATGCTGTTGTTCAAGCCCTTGCCCGGACAAGAACAGGATAATGCGAAACTGTTGACGGATTTAGGGGTGGCATTCCAGGCAAAGAATACAAAAGAAATGATTGAAGTCCTTTCTTTCAGCCTGTTTACTCCGGAAATTCTGAACAAAATGAGAGGAAACGCCAAAAAGATCCATCGTAAATGGGCAGCCTTTGAAGCCCTGGATGTCATCGATGAAGTGCAAAACGCCACATCCTCACATGGAACACCTATGGAAATGAATAGCTGATTAAAGGCTATCGCAGATTGCGATAGCCTTGTTTTCTTTATTGATATAACCAACATAGTCAAAGAAAATTTTTTTAACAAAATGTGAAACTTATGTGGATTTGTATTGCTGGATATTTAATATTTCAAAAATATAATTTAAAATTTCATTAACAAAAAAAGGGAGGTTGTAGATTGAAACCAGTCGTTAAAATTTTCATAACCTTTATACCATTAATACTCATTCTGTTACTAGTTCCTACTTCTAATTCCAGCGCTTATACAAGGTTTCATGGTAAATATACCCAAACACCCTATAATACATACTATTGGAATGGAGTAGATCAAATTCCAACAATTAATGCTCCTCTTTATGTAGATAATGCAATGAGTATGTGGAATAATACATCAAACACCAGAATATGGATGGTTAAGACAACAAATCAATCTGCTTCTATCTTAGATTTTCACTCCAAGGTTTTAGAAGACATAAATATTTTAGGGAGAACAACATGGTGGGTTGGTAACTCAACCGTAGATCCGAAAACCACCAACTGGTATTGGGCGAAAGTTGAAATGAATAAAAATTCTCCGTATTCATCTATTCCGAATCCCAAAGGTGTTTACAATGGAAATATTGTTTTTGCGGCTGCAGTCGCCCACGAAATTGGACATGCATTAGGATTAGCTCATAATTCAAGCTACTTTGATATAGATACATTAATGTTTTTTGACTTTATTTTTTATACTGATTACGGCATTTATTATCCTACTAATGATGAAATATTGGGCGTTAGAAATATTTATGGGTATTTATATTAATTTTAACTAAAGAAAAGGTGTATAATTTTATGAAATTAATAAATAAAAAAATAATTTTATTATCTGGCATTTCATTATCAACTTTAATTTTTTGTGGCTATGTATTATTTGATAGAAAAATCCCATATTCAGCAGAAACTAATTATCCTATTATGTACAGTAGTGCATCTTTCGCTAAAACATATGACAATTTAGAAGGAATGTATAAAGAAGCAGTTATTGTAGCAGAAGTGAATGTACAAGAGCAAAGAGTTAAACAAGATGACTCTTCGGCACAGACCCATTCCGATGTTATCATTACAAAGTTATATAAAGGGGAAAAAAATATTAAAGAACTAACGATCGCAGAAATAGGAGGTCCTCTTGATTTATCTAAAACCTCTCAGTTAGACAAACCAGGAAAAGGGAAGGAACCCTATCAAGGCAGGATTGTTGAAGATACACTAGAAGGGTCTCCCACTATAAAAAAAGGAAATAAATATATTGTTTTTTTAAGGAAAAACATAGATTCTAATTTATATACGATTCTAGGATCGGTTCAGGGAAAAATTAAAATTGAAAGCAATGAAAAACTAGTTTCAACTGTACAATCTGAATATATTGAAAATGGAAACTTATTCTTTTTGCAAAAAAAATATGCTGGAAAAGATAAGGTAAAATTAGAAGAAGACATTAATAATGTGAAGTAAAATGGCAGTCATCATTGACTGCCATTTTTCACACTATAAGAATTTAATTACTCAACTTGACCTGGCCAGGACATCATGCCGCCAATCATATTTTTTACTTTATATCCCTGGCTAGATAACCATTCACAAGCTAAACCGCTGCGTCCGCCACTACGGCATACTACAACGTATTCTACATTGCGATCTAATTCACCGGAACGTCCAGGAATTTGTCCGAGAGGAAATAATCTCGCTCCTGGAATGTGTCCGCCTGCATATTCACCAGGTTCACGCACATCAAGAATATTCAGTGCTACCCCTTGTGATAATTGTTGATTTACTTCTTTCGGGAAAATCTCTTCGAACATGAAACATTTCCTCCTTGTGTATGCTTACTCAAATACCCCTATGGGTATATAATAAGACAAAAAAAGAGTTTTGTAAACCACTTCTTTTAAATCCCAAAAGGATTAAAGGAAGATAACCAGGCGCTGATTTGTTGCATTTTTCCTGAGAAAATTAACACCCCAAGAGCAATGAGAATCCAGCCGCTAACCACTTTAATCACAGGCATCCATTTGTTTACCTGACGAATAAGTTTCACAGAATAAAGCATAAGCATAGAGATGATTAAAAAAGGAATGCCCAGGCCTAGAGAATAAACGATTAACAAATAAACACCAGTTGTTACAGTAGCCGTATTCCCTGCCAACAGCAAAATAGATGATAAGGCCAGTCCTACACAGGGTGTCCATCCAGCAGCAAATGCCATTCCTAACAAAACGGAAGAAAAAATCCCACCTGCTTTGATTTTCCCCATATCCATCCGTTTCTCTTTTAACAAGAATTTGAACTGGAGCCATCCCATGGTTTGAAAACCAAAGATGACAATGAGTATTCCACTTATTTGTTGAACTAACTCTCGATTTTCCTTTAAGTATTGTCCAAGGAAACTGGCTGTTGCTCCAAACAATACGAAAATGATACTAAAGCCGATAATGAATGACAAGGATCGGATAAGTAAAGTAGATGGTTTCGTTACCAATTTATCTCCATCTACCATTCCCCCTGTTAAATGGGTAATATAGGCAGGAATAAGTGGAAAAACACAGGGAGAAAAAAAGGATAAAAGCCCGGCTATTAAAGCAAAAGAAAAAGATACGGATTGTTCCATCATTTCACCTCCTTCCCGTCATTTTGCCATAACCACCGGTAACCTTCAACCTTATTATCTTTTTGTTAAAGTTTCAAAAAGCATCTTTCCATCTTTTTCATCTAAATCTTTCACCTTAAAGTCTTCCCCCGCAAAAGACGAGGCAACGTTAACACTGTATGTTGCCAATTCTTTTCGTCTTTGAAAATAGGAACGCTGGATCAGATGGGATTGAATTCTTAACCTGGGAATAATCCCTGTCGTACGGGCCAGTTTTCTGCTGCGGATCATCAGCTTATTCCCTTTTAAGAAAAAGCCTGCATCCCTAAATTTTAATGCCCCAAATAAAGCTCCCATTGGAAGAAGAAGAAGGGACAACAAACCCCAGGTAGGAAAAAAATAGATAAGCCCTGCCACAACAGGAAGCCAGGGAATGGTATTCCAATACATGTAGCGGCTTAGTGCTCTTTTCGGCAAACCCTTTACTTCTAGGTCCTCCGCATAATCTGGCAGAAAGGTTTGAAGAAAAGATACCACCTTTCCCTTTTTCATCAATGGGAATAATAACACATTTTCAGGTTGGCCAATTTCTCCCCCTGCATAAACCAACTTCAACGTCACATACCCTAAAGGTTGGCGCAGAAGCCCTTCAATCATTTTGATAGACTGAATGCGAAAAAGTGAAATAGTAAACTGTTTTCGTTCTAAAATGCCATAGGAAATAAACAGCTTGTCCCCTGTTCTTTGCACTTTAAAATTGCCATAAAGAATAATTGTGTAAATGACAGAAATAATCCATGTAATGGCCAATATAGCAATCCCTAAAAGGATATATCCTTGCCATTGTGAAAACTGAGGCAAGTAGTCTATAAAATCAATATCCTCGAAAATTTGTGCAATGAAAGAAAATAATGTAACGACCCCTGAAAGAATCACTCCTATTTTTCCAGAAGTAATCCCAGTTACCACTAACTCTTTAGTGGTAATGGTCCGCTCATTCTCTGTGATTTCCACAATGGCTTCCTCAGAGGTTGACGTTTGATTCCAGGCTAAAATCTCCTGTTTCAACCGTTCAGCTTCCTCTTTCGTAACAGCTGTCAATTTAACCTCAGGCTCTATTCCTCCGGCGGTTTGCATTTGCACTTTGACAACTCCAAAAATTTGATGCAACAGGCTCTCCGTAAAGTCAATGCTATGTATTTTTTCAAGGGGAATATATTTCTTTTCCCTTATAAAAACCCCTTGTTCCACACGGAATTCTCCTTCTTCAATGCGATAAGTAAAAGTTCGCCAGTGAAAAATCCCCCACAAAACAGTAAGTAAAGTAATCGCACCCCATATTCCCAATTCGTACAAACTAAATTGATCTTCATTTCCCCTGATAAAGGTACCAACGAGTACAACCATTAAAGGTATGAACATATCCCGTATCCCTTTTAAAGAAGCAAAGAGGGCTACTAAAGGATGTAAACGGCGAGGGGCACTCATAGTTTTAGATGTCATTTTCCGTTACCCTCGCCAACTTCGCAATTTGATCCCGTAATTGAGCAGCTACTTCCTGAGATAAAGCGGGAATTTCATGCCTCCCTGCTGCCGTACTTAAAGCGACCGTAGCTAACCCGTATTTCTTCAAATAAGGACCCTGCTCTGTATCCACCTGTTGCACCTTTACCATGGGAATCAAGGTTCTTTTCGTAACTAGCACGCCATGTTGAATATCCACTTCTTCTTCAAACACTTCATATCGCCAGCGTTTCATGCGAATTCCTGGTATTACAAAAACAAAGAAAACAACAATCAGTAAGGTGACTACAGCCCCAATAATCCAAATAAATTGTGGCCAATCAAATAAATTGCCTACAATGAAAAGAGTAAGGGTTATGGAGGCAAAGATGACCCCTGTGGTCCACCCATTCAATTGCCATACCCGGTATGCTCGAGCATCTATTTTTTCTTTTGGCTCAGGCCTCATTTCTATCAATCCCCCAGTTTTTTTTCTTTATTTACGAATTAGACTCCCCGGGGGTTCCATATTCAACTTATTTTTGCACATTGCACCATTTCATAATCATACTGGCCAAAACCACCACACATGTTCCTACCTGCTCCAATTGGATATACTCATTGGGATAGTGGGCAACTCCTGTCTTCCCCGGTCCAAAAATAAGGACTGGAATTCCACCAACTTTATTTAATAGTCCACCATCCGTGCCCCAGGGAGAGGCTTGAACGATTGGGTCTATGCCTACAACTTCTCGAAAGGAATTCATTAGGGTTTCTGCAAAGGGGTGATGGGAAGGAAGACTTCCTGGGTGCCACCGTGCCCCATACCATTGCAGTTCTGGAGGATACTCCTTCAACCATTCATCCTCAATAGAAGAGATGGCATGATAAAGCTCCTGTTGTGCATCCACTAATTCTTCATCAGGGCTAACACCCATTCGCCCAGTGAACTCCACCTGGTCAGGAACAGATGATGGCCAGTTCCCTCCCTCGATGGTCCCCACATTAATTGGGATAGGGATGGGAGAGGCAGTATTTCTCTTCTGTTCTAACTCACGGATCACTTCCATCACCACATAGCCTTTTTCAATGGCGCTAACTCCCTCATATCGAGTCCCACCATGGGCTGACTTACCCTTTATTCGGATGCGAAACCACATGGAGCCTTGTTGTTTGGGGAATAGTTTCATATCTGTAGGTTCTGGAATAATAGCGGCATCCCCTTGATACCCCCGCAAATAAGCCGCTAACGTTCCCGCTCCCCCACGTTCTTCCTCAATAACGCTTTGAAAAATCACATCCCCTTTTAAGGGAATTTGCAAATCCCGTAAGCATTCCATGGCAAATAACATGGCTGCTAATCCGCCCTTCATGTCTGTAACCCCACGTCCATACATCTTACCCTGCTCTATTTTTCCACTAAAGGGGTCATCATCCCATTGTTGAAGGTCCCCCGGGGGAACCACATCGATATGGCCATTCAGGATGAGAGACCTTCCATGCCCTTTCCCTTCCCATACCCCAACCACATTGGGGCTGCCTGAGAAATCGGTACGTGGACAACAAAACAAAGGATGGATAACGAAAGAATCTCCTCCTGGTTCCCAACGATCCACCTTCGCCCCTAATGATTGTAATTTTGCCATAATGATTTCCTGTGCTTTTGCCTCATTGCCTGGCAGACTAGGCGCTTGCACCAATTGTTGCAAAAAAGAGGCCAGTTCACCCTCTTTTCCCCCCATCCACGCCTTCATTTGTTTTATCATATGCATCCCCCTTAATACATTAAAGGCGCACCGGTGGCCTTCACAACCTCCTGTAAAGAATAGGGTGAAAGAACCTCCTTTAATGCTAAGCCATCTTCCTGGACTTCAATGACCGCACGTTCCGTAATAATTAAATGAACACAACGGGGAGCCGTTAAAGGAAGGGAACAGGTGGATACAATTTTCGGCCTTCCCTTTCCATCGGTATGATTCATTAACACAATGACCCTTCGGGATTTTTGCGCTAAATCAATGGCGCCTCCCATCCCAGGCACTTTTTTTCCAGGGACAATCCAATTGGCAAGGTCCCCCTTTTCACTGACTTCCAGGGCACCAAGAATGGTGAGATCAATTAATCCTCTGCGAATCATGCCAAAGGCCAGTGTACTATCAAAATAAGAGGCCCCTGGAATAAGGGTGACAGGAAATCCCCCTGCATTGCATAAGTTTTCATCCTCTTTTCCTGTTTCAGGGGAAGGACCAACCCCTAAGATGCCATTTTCGGCATGAAACATCACAGATTGTTCTGCAGGAATGTAATCTGCAACCAAAGTAGGAATACCAATTCCTAAGTTGACGGTCATCCCCTCTTTGATTTCCAATGCTGCCCTTCTCGCAATCCTTTGCCTTTCTACGTCTCCCAGTGCCATGGCCAATTCACCCCTTCACTTTGCACCACATAATTCACAAAAATTCCAGGGGTAATAATTCCCTCCGGGTCTAATTCTCCCGTAGGAACAATTTCTTCCACTTCCGCAATGGTAAGATTCGATGCCATCGCCACCATAGGATTAAAGTTTCTCGCACTTTTATCAAACACTAAATTTCCATAGGCATCCCCTTGTTTTGCATAGACAATGCCTACCTCCCCTGTCAAGGCAGGTTCGATAATGTACTCTTTCCCTCGCACTTTTGTTGTCATTTTTTCCATGGCCGCAATGGTTCCTAACCCTACATCCACAAGAATGCCTCCTAACCCCACTCCACCGGCACGTATTTTCTCCGCAAGGGTCCCCTGAGGAAAAAAAGTAACCCGGATTTTCCCCTGGTTCATTTGCTCCCCTGCAATAGGATTTGAACCGATATGGGAAGTAATCAGAGTCTGTACCCGTTCTGCTGTGAAAAGCCTGCCAATCCCAATTTCGGGAAATCCTGCATCATTGCCAATGAGATGCAATCCTTTAACACCTTTATCTAATATGCCTTGAATAAGGGACGGAGGGTTTCCTACACCACCAAATCCCCCATACATCAAACAGGTTTCATCTTTGATGGCGTTTAATGCTTCTTCCATAGATACAACTTTGTTTTTATCCATGTTTTAAATCCTCCTCCAATAATGAAAGAGCTTGATCTAACCGTTGCAATAAAACATTCATATCCTCCTGTTGCAGCGTAAAGGGTGGAGCGACCAATACCCCTTCACCCCCATAATAATCTGACCCTCCCATAGCAGGATAAAGAAGTAATCCCAAAGAAAAAGCTTTTTCAATCAGTCGTTCTGAAAGTCCTTTTTGCTCAAAATCTCCGAATTCAATTCCACATAGAAACCCTTTCCCCCGCACATCCCCAACAATGGGATGGGCTTCTTTTATTTTTTTCAATTCTCTCATAAGCATATTTCCCTTTTCAGCTACCTTTTGAATTAACTGGTTTTTTTCAATAATGTCTAAAACTGCAAGGGCAGCAGCGGCTGACTGAGGATGGGCACTATAGGTATGGCCAGCCATAATGGCCCCAGATCCATTGCTAATCACATCTATAATTCGCTCACTGACAATCGTAGCGGCAATGGGAGCATATCCTGCACTCATCCCTTTCCCCAGGGCAATCAGATCAGGTATGACCCCCCAATGATTAATGGCAAAGTTTCGGCCTGTTCTTCCCATTCCTGTCATCACTTCATCCACAATAAACAAGATGCCATAATGGTCACACAGCTGTTTAATTCGTTGATAATAATAAGGCGGGGGGACTATAGCACCACCTGATGCCCCAATAATGGGTTCACAAATGAAAGCGGCAATGTATTCAGGGCCTTCCCTCTTAATGACTTTTTCTAACTGTTCCGCACAGGGTAATTGGCAATGGGGGTAACTCTCATGGAAAGGACAACGATAACAATAGGGGGGGTCAATCATAGGAGAATCAAATAATAAAGGAACATACTTTATTCTGCGGGGGATATGGCCTGATACTGCCAGTGACCCCATGGTAATACCGTGATAACCCATCCATCGTGATAGAATTTTATACTTTCCTTTCACCCCTTTCTCTTGCCAGTATTGTAAGGCAATTTTGATGGCTGTTTCTGTGGCTTCTGATCCGCTATTTACAAAAAAAACATACTCCAAATCACCAGGTGCCCAGGATGCTAATTTTTCAGCAAGGTTTTCCGCAACTTCACTGGTAAACTGAGAACGGTAAGTAAAAGACACTTTATTGGCCTGTTTTTCCATGGCTGCAATCACTTCAGGCACTCCATGACCAATATTGGCTGTAATAGCGCCTGAACATCCATCTAAATAGGCCTTTCCATGGGTATCATATAAATAAACCCCTTTTCCATGGGACACCAAAGGATAGGTTTTAGTAAAAACAGGCTTGATCACATGGCTGTTTAACCTCATGTTGGTTTAGCCCCCATTCTTTACCCATAAACACATATCTTCATAAGCCCCTGCAATTCTGCAATTTTGTGTTAACCTTCCTGAATACATGTACCCTAATTGATGGAGAGCAGCATTCATGCCAAAGGATTGGGAACGGGCGAGAGAATACAGATTATATATCCTTTGATCCTTTAACTTCTCCCCCAGAACATAAATTAAAAGGCGCATGAACCCGTGGCCACGAAATTGTGGCAAGGTGACACAATCGGTCATTTCAGCATTATAATCTGTATAATTAATTTCTGCCGAAGCCGCACTTACGATTTGGCCCTCTTTTTCTACGATATAAAATAAACTGCCTTCCTCCATGACAGAAGATAAATAGGCAGGGTCGTGCACAGGAGTAGGATAAGAAACAAAAATGCTCCCATATAAACGGGATAGAATAGAAGCATCTTCAGAAGTGGCTTTTCGTAAAACAAAGGAATCTGGCAACAATGGTTTATCTGTTTGTATCGAAAGCCTGAGCACACGCTGCAGGATTTCATCTTCTTTCTTCCATTGATTGCTGATTCTCCGTCTTTCATCATAATAAAACGACATACAATACGCATCACTCCCTCGAAAATACCCACTGTACACCCCTTCTACCATAAATCCCCTGGAAAGAAATGATCGCCAATGTTCACTTCTCACTTTCACAAAGCTTTTCGTAAAGAAATTTTTTTTTGCCAAACGATTAATTTCCTTGATGATTGCATATATATTTCCACGATAATCATCTACCCGTAACCGCAGACTATACCAATCTAAACACACCTTCATAATGAAATCGGATCCAGATATTGTACTATTCATGTAATATTTCAGTTCACTCATAGCATAAATGCCTCCTAAGCAAACCCTTTCTCTATATTTATTAGAGCCTAATGAAGAGTAGAAGGAGATTAATATGTGGGCAGAACAAATGGAAAAATTATTAGAATATATTCAGACTGGCGTCCATTTGATTAATAAAGAAGGCATTACCCTATTTTATAATCAAAAAATGGCTGAAATTGATGGGTTAAATCAGGCCCATGTATTGGGGAAAAATTTGTTCAACCTTTTTCCCTCCTTAACAGAGGAAAGCAGTACCCTGGTACGCGCCTTAAATACTGGCAAAGAAATTAGAGAACAATTACAAACCTATGTTAATTTTAAAGGGCAACAAATTACGTCCATTAATCGAACCTACCCTTTACTGCAAAAGGGAGAAATTATCGGGGCTGTTGAACTAGCTGAAGACCTTACACGGGTGGTGCAATTAAACGAACAAATTTTAGAGTTGCGCCAGCAATTGATTCAACATCAATTCAAGGGTGAAGACAGGGTTCAACTCGTAGGAATGGATTCTTCTTTTCTTCACGCCATTGAAAAAATCAACCGGGTGGCTCGTACGGATTCTACAGTTTTGATTACGGGATCCACAGGGACAGGCAAAGAACTGGTGGCAAAAAAGATCCACCAGACCAGCCATCGCAAGAAGTACCCCTTTATTGCGCAAAATTGCGCTGCCGTTCCGGGAGACCTATTGGAAGGATTACTCTTTGGCACAGTGCGAGGAGCATTTACAGGAGCCATCAATCGGCCTGGATTGTTTGAACAGGCTCATAAAGGCACCCTTTTTCTTGACGAAATCAATAGTTTAGATGGGGGATTACAGGCGAAATTACTGAGGGTTTTGCAGGATCAAAAAATTCGCCGCCTGGGGGGAACGGCTGAATTCCAAACCGACGTCCGTATTATTGCCGCTATGAATACAGATCCTTTGCAAAGTGTGAAAAAAGGAGAAATGCGGGCTGATTTTTATTATCGGCTGAATGTAGTCACGATCCATCTCCCCCCCCTTTCTCAACGAAAAAAAGATATCCCCCTTTTAATTGATCATTTCATTCAAGAGTTTAATCAAGAATTTAACCGAAGAATTTCTCACGTAACCAGTGAAGCCTTAGAGCACCTTCAATCCTATTCATGGCCAGGGAATGTAAGGGAGTTGAAACATGCCCTGGAACACGCTTTTAATATGCTGGGGGAAAAAGAGGAATGTATCGACCTTATGCACCTGCCCCATTTATTTGAAAAAAACTCACCAACCAAGAAAAATGAAACCCTAATCCTCCCTCCCCCCTTTTATCCCATGAATTTGCCACAACTCCTGGAAGAATATGAACAGGATATATTAAAGAGAACACTGGATTATTATGAAAATAATATATCTAAAACAGCGAAAGCCCTGGGGATGAAAAGACAGGCCCTTCAATATAAAATGAAAAAATATGGAATAAGAAGCTAAAAATTTTGCACCTTTCTTTTTCTTTGCGCAAAATTTTTGGCACACCTTTTTTCTTTACCTTGAATAATCAAGGGATGGACCTCTGGTAAATTTGGCACGCTACTTGCTGATAGTATTAGTAAGAATGAAAATGCAGAGGAGGTCGCCCTATGCTTTTCACCCCAGGGCATTCAAAGGATTTCCGCCAGGTTGAATTATGGAAAGACGTGAGTGATGAACAATGGAACGATTGGTTATGGCAATTAACACATACCATTCGCACTCTTGATGATTTAAAGAAAGTCGTTCATTTAACCCCCGATGAAGAAGAAGGGGTACGGATTTCAACACAAACCATCCCTTTAAATATAACCCCTTATTACGCCAATCTTATGGATCCCGAGGATCCCCGCTGTCCTATTCGCCGACAATCTGTTCCTCTCTCCCGGGAATTAATCAAAACACCCTATGATTTAGAAGACCCTCTTTATGAAGATGAGGATTCACCTGTTCCAGGCCTCACCCACCGTTATCCTGATCGGGTCTTATTTCTGGTAACCAACCAGTGTTCTATGTATTGCCGGTATTGTACCCGCCGCAGATTTTCAGGGCAAGTGGGAATGGGGGTACCCAAGAAACAATTAGACCGTGCCATTGACTATATCCGTCAAACCCCGGAGGTACGGGATGTCCTTCTTTCAGGAGGAGACGCTTTACTAATTAACGACAATATACTGGAATATATTTTAAGTAATTTACGAGAAATCCCCCACGTTGAAATCATCCGCATTGGCACCCGTGCCCCTGTGGTATTTCCCCAACGAATTACAGATAAACTTTGCTCCATCTTACAGAAGTACCACCCTGTTTGGTTAAATACCCATTTTAATACACCTTTTGAAATCACCCCTGAATCCAAAAAAGCCTGTGAGAAATTAGTAAATGCCGGTGTTCCTGTAGGAAACCAAACCGTCATTCTGGCAGGGATCAATGATAGTCCCCAAATTATTAAAAAACTCATGCATGAATTGGTTAAAATCAGAGTTCGCCCCTATTACATTTACCAATGTGATTTATCCGAAGGAATTGGACACTTTCGCACCCCTGTATCTAAAGGAATTGAAATTATGGAATCCCTTCGAGGACATACCTCCGGCTATGCTATACCCACCTTTGTCATTGATGCACCTGGTGGAGGAGGAAAAATCCCCATTCAACCCAATTACCTCATCTCCCAATGCCCGGATAAAGTCATTCTGCGAAACTTCGAAGGAGTCATAACTTCCTACCCGGAACCGAAAAATTATGTTTCAGGCCAGGCGGATCCCTATTTTAATGAGAGATTAGGAAATAATCCATCTAAGAAATCTATTGGTGTAGCCTCCATTATGCAAGGTGAAGGATTTACGCTTACCCCTGAAGGGTTGCGGCGCATAGAAAAAAGAAAACAATTTGCTGAGGATGAATCCCATATGTCCCTAAAGGATTTACGGCAAAAAAGGAAACAGGACAATGCATGAAACAGGGCATTTGAAACAAAATAGATAAAGCACATCTTTTTCTATGGAAAAAAGAAAGGAGCAATTGTTGTGGCATCGAAGGAACAATTAAAAAAACTAACGCCTGTACAAGTAGAATATCAGAAGTTTGCTAAATTAAGAGAACCTGCCCGGCCTGTCATGAAAAATTGCCTACGGGCTTTTTGGGTGGGTGGAACCATTTGCTTAATTGGGCAATTTTTGCAGAATTTCTTTATACAATACTTTGGTTTTACCAAATCAAATGCAGGCAATCCTGCCATAGCAGTACTGATTTTTCTTTCCGCACTTTTAACAGGGCTTGGCGTTTATGATCGTATTGCCCAATATTCAGGAGCAGGGACTGCAGTTCCAATCACCGGTTTTGCCAATGGCCTTGCATCTGCCGCCATTGAACATCGTACGGAAGGGTATGTCCTTGGCGTGGGAGGAAACATGTTTAAAATTGTAGGGGCAGTGATTGTGTATGGCGTTTTTGCTGCTTTTATCGTGGCTTTAATTAAATGGGGCTTTATGGCTTTAGGGGGCGTATAAAAAATGCTACAGGGCCATCAAAGTTGGGTTTTCCCAAGCAAACCAACCATTTTAGGAACATCCGCTGTTGTAGGACCCTTCGAAGGAAAGGGTCCTTTAGCTTCGGACTTTGACATCATCCACGGAGACATATGGATGGAACAGGATAGTTTTGAGAAGGCTGAACGATTGTTGCTAGAAGAGGCCTGCGATAAAGCCATTGAAAAAAGCGGCGTGGAAAAAGGATCTCTTAATTTTTATCTTGCAGGGGATTTGATTAATCAAATTACACCCAGCAGTTTTTCTGCGAGGACCTTAAGCACGCCCTACATGGGTTTGTTCGGGGCCTGTTCCACATCCATGTTGGGACTTGCTCTTGCATCCCAGTTAGTGGATAGCCAGGCAGCCGAATATGTAATTGCCGGAACATGCAGCCACAATGCAACGGCAGAAAAGCAATTCCGTTATCCAACAGAATACGGGTCCCAAAAACCCCCTACAGCCCAGTGGACAGTGACAGGGGCAGGAGCAGCTGTCGTTGGAAAAAAGGGGACGGGCCCCCGTGTCATACGCGCCACCATGGGACGGGTTATAGATATGGGAATGAGTGATCCCTTCAATATGGGCGGAGCCATGGCTCCAGCTGCTGTGGATACGATTCAGGCCCATTTCCGGGATTTTGGCATTGATGCCTCAGAGTACGATGTCATTGTTACAGGTGACCTGGGCCGGGTGGGACACACCATTGCTTCCGACCTTTTGAAAAAACATAACATGCCCATTCCTGAAGAGAAATTTTTTGATTGTGGAATGTTAATTTATGGAGATGACCCCACTGTTTTTTCAGGTGGGAGCGGGTGTGGTTGCTGTGCCTCTGTCACATACGGCCATTTTATGAATCGTATGCGAAATGGCGAAATTAATAAGATGCTTGTCATTGCTACCGGTTCCCTCCTTTCCCCCTTAAGTTACCAGCAAAAAGAAAGCATTCCCTGTGTCGCCCATGCCGTAGCGATTGAAATGGGTGAAGGAGGGATGAGCCAATGATGATATACCTATGGGCCTTTATAATTGGCGGATTAATTTGTGTCATTGGCCAAATCTTGATGGACGTATTTAGACAAACCCCTGCCCATACCATGGTCATCCTTGTTTGTTCAGGCGCTGTTCTAGGTGGGTTAGGTTGGTATCCAGATCTAGTAGAATTTGCCGGTGCAGGTGCCACTGTCCCCATTACAAGTTTTGGAAACGCCTTATTTCAAGGTGCCATGGCAGAAGCCCAAAATCATGGCGTAATCGGAATTATTACGGGGATCTTTGAAATTACCAGCGCGGGTATTTCTGCTGCCCTCATTTTTGCTTTTATGAGCGCCTTATTGTTTAAATCCAAAGGATAAAAGCCATAATACTCTTTGTGGAGGTGAGAAGAATGACAGTATCTGCTCAAGTTAAACAAACATTGGCCAGCTTAAAAAGTGCACAAGCTAGCCTCGAAACCTTTGCCTTAAGTACGCAAAACCAACAGGCAAAACAAGTTTTTACCCAAAGTGCACAATCAACCCAAAGTATTATTGAACAATTAGAATCCCGTGTACAACAATTGGAACAAGAAGAACCCCAATACAAAGGTTTCTAATTGATCAAACTTTTCCAAGGGGAGTGGGCTTGCTTGTGCTCACTCCTTTTTCTTTATGAATGACTCATGGGGGAATACTTCATGTTAGATAACATAGCAATCGCTATTCAAGCCATTGTTGCATTAACTGTACTTTTTACAATCACGAGAATAAGCGGAAAAAAACAACTTTCCCAGCTTAACTTTTTTGAATACATAGTGGGGATTACCATCGGAGACCTTGCAGCCTATGTTTCAACAGATTTAGAAGTCAATCTCATACACGGCTATACCAGTTTATTTATCTGGGCGGGAATTCCCCTTCTCTTTGAATATTTAACACAAAAAAGTAAAAAATTGCGGGACCTTGTGGATGGAAAAGGTTCCGTCATTATTAGAGATGGAAAAATCATGGAAGATAATTTAAGAAAATCTCGTTTTACCAGTGACGAATTGTTACAACAATTACGCTTAAAAAATGCTTTTAAAGTATCCGATGTGGAATTCGCTGTGTTGGAGACCAATGGAAAACTTAGTGTGTTGTTTAAAAAGGAAAATGAAAAAGAACCCCAAACGGTCATTATGGATGGAAATATCCTATATGAACCACTGGCGAAAATTGGACTCAATAAAAATTGGCTTCTGACAGAATTAGAGAAACAGGGAGTAACAGTAAACAATGTATTTCTGGGTCAGGTTGATTCCTATGGTGAACTCTATGTAGACCTATACGATGATAAGATTACCCCCGTTCAACCAACGGAAAAACAATTGCTTCTTGCCACTTTAAAAAAATGCCAGGCTGACTTAGAACTTTACGGCCTTCAAACCCATTGTGAAACAACGAAAACCATGTATGCTGCTTCTTCCCTGGAGATGAGGGATTTCCTCATCAACATTACTCCCTACCTTCGTTAACGAAAAAAACAGGGTGTCCCTTAGGCACCCTGTTTAACCTCTACTGTTAATTTTCCATTTTGATAATCCACAACAATCTGATCTCCATCACGCAATTTCCCTGCAATGATTTCCCTCGCTATGACGGTTTCTAAATGACGTTGAATGAATCTCTTTAAGGGTCTGGCACCATATACAGGATCATACCCTTCTTGAGCCATATACTCTTTCGCCTGTTTTGTTAATTCCAAAACCATTTTCCGATCGGCTAAACGTTGGCCAAGACTTTGCACCAACAAATCAACGATGGCACCGATTTCTGTAATGGATAAAGGTTTAAATAAAATAATATCATCCACCCGATTAAGGAATTCTGGACGGAAGGATGCCCTTAAGTCCCACATCACTTTTTCCCGCGTTTCTTCTTTAATCTCCCCCTGTGAAGAAATCCCTTCTAGCAAATAAGAGGAGCCTATATTGGAAGTCATGATAATAATCGTATTTTTAAAGTCTACGGTTCGGCCCTGTGAATCAGTGATTCGCCCATCATCAAGGACTTGCAGCAAAATATTAAACACGTCTTGATGGGCTTTTTCGATTTCATCAAAGAGAAGAACAGAGTAGGGTTTTCTTCGTACAGCCTCCGTTAGCTGTCCCCCTTCTTCAAATCCCACATAGCCTGGAGGAGCACCAATTAAACGGGAAACGGAGTGTTTTTCCATATACTCACTCATATCCAGGCGAACCATATTGTTTTCACTATCGAAAAGGGTTTCTGCCAGGGTTTTGGCTAATTCCGTTTTCCCTACTCCTGTAGGACCAAGAAAAATAAAGGAACCAATAGGGCGATTAGGGTCTTTAATTCCTGCCCGGGCAGAAACCCTTTTCGATAGTGAAAACAATATGGTTC
>CALNBV010000016.1 GCA_937874515.1 uncultured Paenibacillaceae bacterium
CTGGCCTTTCTGCAACCGCCTGAAGGTGAAGCGGTTTACGACCTTACACGAAGATTAACCTATGGTGAATTACATAGGGAAGTAGATCGGATTGCCGCCTCTATTTCTCAAATGGGAGTGGAAAAAGGGGATCGGATTGGGGTATGTTTGCCCAACTGGCATGAAGTGATTGTCCTTTATTTAGCGATTACGAAGCTAGGTGCCATCGTTGTTCCCTTTAATACTGGGTATCGCTCCCATGAGGTAGAATATATTATCAAAAACTCTGGAATGAAGCTGGTTTTTGTCAGTGAAGAATTTAATAGAAACATTGGGATCAACGCCATTTCTTCCTATGTAGACCATGTCATTCCTGTTCGCTTTGCCTATGAAAATTGCCTGTCTTACAATGACTTGTTACAAGATCATCAACCTGTAAACCTTCCCACCATTGAAATGGACCCCAAGAATGATGTGTTCTGTATCCTCTATACATCAGGCACCACTGGCTTTCCTAAAGGTGCTATGCTTACCCACGAAAATGTATTCTATGCTGGAAAAACCGTGACTGAATGCAATGCCTGCACCCAGGAGGATGTGTTCCTTGTGGCTGTTCCTCTCTTCCATGTGTTTGGTGTGGCCGCCTGTTTTTCTGCCTCTCTCTATTCCCAGGCAAAACTAGTGTTGCTAGAACGGTTTCGTGCCAAACATGCCCTTGAACTTGTTGAACAAGAAAAGGTGACCATTCACCACGGTGTTCCTACCATGTTTATTTTAGAACTAAATGATCCTGATTTAGACTCCTATGACCTCTCATCCCTTCGCACAGGCTTTATTGCCGCTTCCCCCTGTCCCGCTGAAGTGATCAAGGGAATTCGGGAGAGATTAGGGTTGAATATTTGTGTGGCATATGGGGCTACAGAAACCACCGCAACAGTGACCATTACAAAATTAGAAAATGAGCAAGAAATGAACGTCCTTGAAACTGTGGGACGAGCAGTAAAAGGGGCAGAGGTCCGCATCGTTAACGACACAAGAGAAGAAGTTCTTCCTGGTGAAGTGGGAGAAATTTGCTGCAGGGGTCTGGGGATAATGAAAGGTTACTACAATGCTCCGGAACAAACCCAGGCAGCCATGGATCCAGAGGGGTGGTATTACACTGGAGATTTAGGGACCCTTGATGAAACAGGATACTTACGCATAGTGGGGCGTAAAAAAGAAATGATTATTCGGGGCGGTTTCAATATTTATCCCCGTGAAATTGAAGAAATCCTTTATCGCCATGAAAAGATTATGGAAGCCGCTGTCATTGGCTTGCCTGACCCTGTACTTGGGGAATATGTTTGTGCCGTCATTAAACTAAAGCATGGCGCAGAAGCAGATAGCGAAGAAATCAAAGAATACGTGAAAACCTTCTTCGTCAACTACAAAGTCCCCAGTAAAATTTTGTTTGTTGAGGACTTTCCCGTTACAGCCAGCGGTAAGATTATGAAAGGTAAGTTAAAAGAACGTTTGTTGGATGAACAAATGAGTTCGTGACTATAAAGGAGGGCTTACCATGGGGAAACACAGCTATTTTTTAAAAGTGAATTGGGGAGATACAGATGCGGCAGGAATCGTCTTTTTTCCGAATTTCTATAAATGGATAGATACGGCGGGCCATGAATTTTTCGGGTCCATCGGCTATCCCTCTTCCAAATTATATACTGAAGAAAAAATCGGATTGCCCCTTCTTGAAACCCATTGTGAATTTAAATCCCCTGCTTTTTTCGAGGATGAAATTGAATTGGTGACCAAAGTCCTTGAAGTAGGGAATAAAGTGATCCGTTTATCCCATGAGTTTTATCGGGGGGATACCTTGCTTGCGAAAGGGTATGTGGTGCGGGCCTGGACCAATTTCGCTGTAGAACCTATCAAAGCGGTTCCAATTCCTGATTCCATACGCCAGGTGTTGGAAGGTTTAATGGAAAGTGCGGATCAAAGGGTAAAGGGGTGAGATGGCCATGTTTTTTGAATTAAGTGAAGAACAAATGGAGATCAATCGTTTAGCCAGGGATTTTACCAATGAAGAAATCTTGCCTGTAGCCAGCAAATATGATGAAGAAGAGGAATTCCCTGTTGACGTAATGGACAAGCTGCGGGAATGCGGCCTATTTAATTTAGCTGTTCCGGAAATCTATGGCGGTCCCGGGGTCGATAAAATGACCCATAGTTTAATCGTCGAACAAATTGCCCGGGGATGTGCGGGAATCGCCACATCCGTGGAAGCCAATTCCCTTGCATCGTACCCCATCTTAGTTGGGGCCAGTGAAGAATTGAAAAAGAAGTACTTGCATCGCATTACCTATGAAGGGCAATACGCTTCTTTTGCCCTGACTGAACCAGGGGCGGGAAGTGATGTGGCAGGCTTGTCCACCACAGCGGAACGCAAAGGAGACCACTACATTCTCAATGGAGATAAATGCTTTATAACCAATGCAAGCTATGCTAATTACTTTGTGGTACTGGCGAAGGAGAAAGGTGCAGAAAATAAGTTCACCGCCTTCATTGTGGATCGGGACCTGGATGGGGTTCTTATTGGGAAGAAGGAAAAGAAGATGGGGTTGCGGGCATCCAATACGGCTTCCGTTACTTTTGAAGAAGTGGCTGTGCCTGTATGCAATCGCATTGGAAATGAAGGGGATGGCTTCAAAATATTCATGAAAGCCTTGTCCTATGCCCGTCCTATGGTGGGTGCCCAGGCAGTAGGCATTGCTCAGGGTGCTTATGATGCGGCCTTGGCTTATGCGAAAGAGCGGAAGCAATTTGGCAAAGCCATTTCTCAATTCCAATCCATTCAGTTTATGCTGGCGGATATGTCTATGAATATTGAAGCGGCACGACTCCTGGTGCATAAAGCCGTTTATCTATTGGCTAAAGGAAAGCCTTCCGCAGTCAATTCTTCCTATGCTAAATGTTTTGCCGCAGATACGGCCATGGAGGTAGCTTCCGATGCGGTGCAGATCTTTGGTGGGAACGGGTACATTCGTGAATATCCTGCAGAGAAATATTTGCGGGATGCAAAGATTATGCAAATCTATGAAGGAACTAACCAAATTCAACGGGTGGTTATTGCGAAGGAAATATTAGCATAATATTTAGGACGAAAAAACGTTTGGGATAATCTCCAAACGTTTTTTTTGACTTCATTCATCTTTTATAATTTCCATCCACCCTTTATAGTCACACACAGGACAGGTCACCATTCGTTCGTATAAATTTTTTTTAAAAGCGATGGCGAGACCTGATTTCGATAATTTAAAAGACGAACCACAATGCGGGCATTCAAAATGGGTATTTTTTGTTTGAAGATCAATATATTTGTAAGCCAAAAAGAAGATTAAAGCCATTATAATGAGTGTTTGGATTAATCCCGCTATTGGACTCATTTTTCACCTCTACTGCGAAATTATTGCCTCTTATATTTCGAGGACGGATTGATTGTATTTTTTTAAAAGGATTCCGAAAGCAGTGCATTCCTCTTCCGTCCAGTTTCGGAAAATTCCCTTCATTTTTTCTAATCTTGCTTCTTTACATTCTTGAAATTCCTTTTTTCCAAAATCCGTAATTTGCAAGGAATAGGCTCTACCATCTGAAGGGTCAGGTATACGGTACACATAGCCCTTTTTCTCCAAAGCGGCGACCTGTCTGCTCACAGTGGAAATATCTAAATGAGATTCACAGGCCAAAGCCTTAACCCCTGCCGATCCATGGGAAGCAATTTGATGGAGAAGCAAGTAGGCTGAGCGATCTAAATTTCCAAACTTATTGTTTGAATTAATGGAAGTAATGCGGCGAGCGACGATTGCAATTTGCAATTCGATGGTTTTCAAAGAATCTTCATCCATGTTTATAACTACCCTTCCGTTTATTATAAATTATCGTAACATAATCACATTTGTTTGTGTATTCAAGCCCAATCTTGTATAACAACGTTGACAACATACAAACTAGTTGTATAATACAATTACATACTTTCGTTATACAACTATTTTTCAAAATGAAAAGCCGCACAAGGGAATAAACAAAACGAAAAGGAGAGGGGGAGCCGACACAATGTCATCTATACCACAAAACGTAGAATTATCGCCAGCTGAAATCGTTTCATCTACAAAAGAGAAAGCTGGCTTTTTCAACCAACCAAAAGCAGTGTGGGCGGTGTTTTTTGCTTGTATTATTGCTTTCATGGGGATTGGTCTTGTAGACCCAATATTGCCGGCGATCGCTAAAAACCTGCAGGCTTCCCAAAGCGAAGTCACCTTGCTTTTTACCAGTTATAATGCAGTAATGGCTGTTGCCATGCTCATTACGGGTTGGATTACATCCAGATTCGGCATGAAAGCAACACTTTTAATGGGAATCGTCGTTATTGCATTATTTTCAGCTCTTGGTGGGCTTTCCAATGGGATATGGACTTTAGTAGGACTGCGTGGGGGATGGGGTCTTGGCAACGCCCTTTTTGTAGCAACATCTTTGACAGCCATCGTATCCCTTTCCAAAGGAAGCATCGCGAAATCCATTATTTTATATGAGGCAGCTATTGGATTGGGCATTTCTGTTGGACCCCTCATTGGAGGATGGCTTGGAGCCATTTCCTGGAGAGGGCCATTTCTTGGAGTGGCTGCATTAATGGCCGTTGCCTATCTTAGCCTTACTGTTTTAATGCCAAAATCAAATGGGGGAAAACAGGAAAAGGTGAATATTTCTATACTGGAACCTTTCCGTGCAATGAAACATCGTTCCCTGGTTGTTTTTGGTCTAACCGCCTGCTTATACAACTTCGGATTTTTTCATGGCACCCAAACTGCAAAAGTGGATGGGTACCATCAAGTCCATGTCGATTATGTTGATTGTGTTTGCCCTTCTTCTTTTAGCCATGGGGATTTGGACATCTAATCAATGGGTTGTTATTCTGGCAGTTATTCTTTCTGGGGCGGTGTCAGGTAATAACAACACATTGATTACAACTGCTGTTATGAATGCTGCCCCTATCGAACGTCCTACAGCATCTGCATCCTACAGTTTCCTTCGTTTTATCGGAGGCGCTATTGCCCCTTTTCTAGCTGGTAAATTAGCGGAAATATACAACCCTCATGTGCCTTTTATAGTAGGCGGATCGTTTGTTCTCCTATCCGTACTATTGATCGTATTCAATCACATACACGTGAAACATGTGGATTCTGTAGAAGCAGGACACTGATATAAAAGGGAGTATCGCAAAACTATTTTCTAGGTAGTTAGCGATGCTCCCTTTTCTTTAGAATAATTATTCAGTTCGTTTTGCAACAACCTCATCGTGTTTTTCATGTGGAGGGAACATAGCCGTTTTTAAAATTTTCGTCATTAAAGCAATAAAGCGAATGAACTGGTACAAAACAAATCCCCGCCAAAAGAGGGTGGATTTCGTTGGTTTCATTTCATTAGCTTGAATCATTTCTTCATCCCCTTTACTCAGGAATCATGGTCCAGCCTGGCAGGCCTTTCATCTTATAAATGAATCCCGTATGCAATAAACGTTTCATCCATGCGCCTGCCAGGCCGATTTCCATGGAAGTAATATTTAAATCCCTTCCATACTCGGGATACCGGCGGAAATTGGGGGCCACCGGGTACATAATAATTGTGGCAGCGGAACCGTTCCAGGTGGATTTATCAATGGAGGCTATACATGCCCCGGGCATACCTGACAACGCCTCACGGTGGGTGGGTTCTTTTCCTTGAATCATATCCAAAATGTTATAGGCTACAATTTTTCCAGTGATTCCTGAGGCCATCCCTGTCCGGGGTGCTACGGAAGTAATATTAGTTCCGTTTTTATTAACAAAGGGTTTTGAGATGGAGCCTGGTGGGGCAAATGCAATGCCTGCAGCAAAAATATTCTTATACACAGGAGACTGGTAGGTGGAGGGCCAGTCCTTATCGTTGATTTCTCCCCATGGTTTTCCGTAGCCTCCATCCACCAGGGTAAAACCAAGGGGATTGGTCATTTTCCCCGTAATGTCATTGCCTTCAGCGTCAACATAACGAATGGGCCTTCCTTTAAACTGGGGGATTAACATGGCAAAGTCAAATTCCGTTTCTCCCTGTTCCCCTTCGTAATTTTCCCAGTGGATCTTCCCTTGTTCTACACCAGTTACAGCAGATTGGGTTTGATAATAAATGTCCTGTTCCGCATAAAGAGATTTGGCAAAGGTTTCCGAATCCATAATGTATCCTCTGCTTCGTGCGGAAATGCCCCCAACACCTAGATCTCCTAAGCGAGGTTCATTGGATAACCACATAATTTTTGCTTTGTCTCTTACTTTTCTGCGGAGAAGGTCCCGATGTAAATTGGTAATGTATTCAAGAGCAGCACCCTGACAGGTGGACATGCCATGTCCTGTTCCAATGACGATGTTGACTTGCTCCCCTTTTTCCATGCGCTGAATCTGCTCAAGATAAGCATCCCGGCATTGTTTCGCATGTCCAATGGTACAAATCGATTGGGTATATCCTCCATGGGGTCCTAAACCAGGAGTTCCTTCGAAGTTTAAGTAAGGCCCTGTTGCATTCACTAAATAATCATAGGGAACCCGTTCGGTTTCTCCGTTTTCCTTTTCCATCATCACTTCTTGCTGGTCCGGGTAAACTTCTCTGGCCCATCCTTTTTTAAATTGGATGCCATGGCGCTTGTACACAGGCTCCAAATCAAAAATGGGCCTATCCTCGCTCATTCTTCCCACGCCAACCCAAACCAGGGAAGGGTAATAGGTGAAATAAGAAAAAGGAGCAACGACTGTGACTGTATCATCTTTTCCAAGTTCTTTCCGCAAATAAAGGGCAGCGGTTTGTCCGGCAAAACCAGCACCCAAAATTACAACTCTTGTCATAAGGCCACACCTTTTTTCTTTTTAGTATGAGCCAGATGACCGGAGTTATCCTTAAACCTAATCGAATGTAACTACTGCTTGATTTAACTTTTTTAAGGCTTTTGGTTCGATTTTTAATGTAATGGTTGGATGCCCTGTACCACCGTAAATAAAATCATAATTTAAAAGTCGATTATCTACTATATAGGGTAAATCCAGTCCAACCAAAGGTACAGCTCCCACTTCGTAACCTGTAATTTTCTGTACTTCCTTTGGGGTTGCTAATTTTACTTTGCTACAGCTCAAAATATCTGCGATTTTTTCAAAATCTATTTTTCCCCGACTACCAGAGAGCACTAATGAAAAGAATCCTTTATCGGTTTTTATGATTAATGTTGGGGCCGTTTGCCCAACTTCAATATTTAAAAAATCTGCTCCATCTTGAGCTGATAATATGGGTTTTTCGTGGTGAATGATTTCAAATGTTAATTCACTTTCTTTTAAAATTTTCTCCAATTTTTCCACAAAAAGCACCTCCAATGTCGTTTTTAGAATACTAAACATTGGAAAAAAATAAAAGGACAAGAGCATTGTCTTGTCCTGGATTGATTGAATGATTCATACCTATGCGTGCAGAATCCCTTTGAGCTGATAATCCAATTCTACATGGGTTGGATTTAGGCGGGTTAAGGTTTCCTGTAATAATTTACTTTGTTTTCGGTGAATTTTCCGTGATTTGGCCCGCTGAGGAGCAGTCGTAAATAGATATTTCTCTTCTTCCGTTTCTGGGATGACCTTTGGCACAGGAACCGGCTTTCCCTTTTCATCGACAGCAACCAGGGTTTGGAAAGAAAGAGCGGCAATACGGCGTTCACCGGTCATTAAGTCTTCTGCCGTAGCTTTAATGAATACTTCCATGGATGTACGGCTAGTCCATGTTACGAAAGCGACTAAACAAATGGAGTCTCCTACTCGCACGGGCGAAAGAAAATCTAC
>CALNBV010000017.1 GCA_937874515.1 uncultured Paenibacillaceae bacterium
TTTATGTTTAACCACAAGTTCTAAATTGCCTGTTAAGCCCACTGTTTGCGAGAAGGTAGTATTCCCTTTGGTGATGGTTTTGTCATTTCCTTCTTCCCAGGCATTCATCAATTCATCAAATCCTGCATCCATTTCTTGTTCTGATAAGTTGGGTTCCACTGTTGAAAAAACTAAATAATATACGGCTCCTAATACTTCTGACTCTTTTTCATCCACTTTATAAATGTTGGATTTTAAAATAAGATGATCAACTTTTTTCTGTTCTTTGTGAACAAAAACGGTGATTGTATTATTTTTGGAAAAAGTGTACGTGGTTTTATCCGTTCCACCTGTTCCTGGTACTTCTTTCATTTTAACATTTGGGAATTGGGCAATGTCAGCTGTTCGATTCCAACGATCCTGGAAGACTTCCGGGGTCATATCCAGGGTAGTCACCGTTGGAGCCGGGGGCGGAGTGGTGTTGTTTTTAGGTGGGGTGGTAGTATCATTCCCGCAACCGGTTAAAGCTAGCAGCGTAAGTATGGTGATGAATAAGAAAACTATTTTTTTCATAGAATCATCCTCCGTTGCCGTATTTGTGCATTCCTATTTCATACGAATAAGAATAGCAATTAGTTTCAGTTTTTCTTATCCTATTGTTTGTTATGTAGTTATTTTTCTGGGCACTATAATAAAATACAAATATTGTAACTGAAGGAGTGGAGATTTGATGCACGATGATGTCTTGAGACTTGGTTTTGGCATTATTATTCTGTTTTTTTTAATTCCACTTTTTTTATTTGTTTATTTGTACTGGAAAGACTCCCATCAACACCGCCATCCTGTATTACGTAATTATCCTATTCTCGGCAGAGTACGTTATTTCCTTGAAAAAATCGGCCCTGAATTAAGGCAGTATTTATTTAATAGTGATACAGAAGGAAAGCCCTTCTCCCGGGATGATTATGAGCACGTAGTGAAAAGTGCTAAGTATAAACGGAATGTGATTGGTTTTGGTTCTAAAAAGGATTTTGAAGAAGCGGGTTTTTATGTGCGAAATTCCATGTTTCCTAAACAAACAGAAGAATTGCGAATGGATCGGGAAACAAAAGTAAAAACAAAAAAGTATCTCCTGGTGAAAGATACCTTATTTGCTCAACGGAAAGAACATTTGATGGATGAAGAATCATCGGCCTATTTGCTAGCTGATGATGATGCTGTGGTCATTGGTGAAAGGACAAAACATCCCTTTAAGGTGAAAGGAATCATGGGGATGTCAGCTATGAGTTTTGGAGCATTAGGGAGTAATGCCATTACTGCCTTGTCCATTGGCTTAGGAATGGCAAAAGGTACGTGGATGAATACAGGGGAAGGGGGGTTATCTACGTATCATCTTGCAGGGAATGTGGATCTCATTTATCAAATTGGCCCAGGTCTGTTTGGAGTGAGAGACCACCAAGGAAATTTCAATTGGGAAGAATTAAAGAAAAAAAGTGAAATCCCTCAAATCAAAGCTTTTGAATTAAAGTTAGCCCAGGGTGCAAAAATTCGTGGTGGCCATGTTGATGGGGAGAAGGTGACACCGGAAATTGCCGAGATTCGCATGGTGAAACCCTATCACTCCATTGATAGTCCAAATCGATTTCACGAGTTTCATGATTTGCCTACCCTTTTTGATTTCATTGAGAAAATCCGTGAGACCACGGGAAAACCTGTGGGGATTAAAATTGTCATCGGAAGCCCTGAAGAAGGGAAAGAGTTAGCTCGATACATGAAGGAATCAGGCAAAGGCCCGGATTTTATTACTCTGGATGGAGGAGAGGGGGGCACAGGTGCCACTTATCAAGAGTTAGCTGATAGTGTAGGCCTGCCCATTAAATCTGCGTTGCCTATTCTTGTTGCTGCCTTGCGTAAGGAGGGAGTTCGTGACCGGGTGAAAATTATTGCATCGGGAAAGCTCTTTACACCTGATCGCGTTGCTATTGCCCTGGCCATGGGTGCAGATTTAGTGAATCTGGCCCGGGGATTTATGATTACTGTGGGTTGCATTCAAGCATTAAAATGCCACTCTAATGCCTGTCCTGTGGGAGTGGCCACGACAGACCCTAATCTTATGAAGGCGTTAGTTGTTGATGAGAAGAAATACCGGGTGGTTAATTACGTATTAACCATGCGTGAAGGCCTTTTTCGCCTAGCGGCCGCTGCCGGAATTGCTTCTCCTACCCAATTTAGCAACGAGCATATTGTGTATAAAGATGAAAAAGGAAGGATCTTCTCCCTGAAGGATTTATATTAATTTTTTGAAAATCATCCCATTATTTGTATACTTGTGCCATAATTAAAATAAAAAAGGTGAAACTGGGATGAAGGTATTTTTATTTTTTTCTGTGGTTTTTTCCGTCTTTCTATTTTATTTATCAGGGGAATTTATGGCTGGTGCTTCATTATGGGAAAGGTATTTTATTGCTAGTACTCCTTTAGGGTTTTATACGATATTTTATATTGTTCGCACCTATATATTTCGTGGAGATAAAAGCGGTTGTCTTTCTTTCCTTTTTGTTATCTTGCTTGCGCCCATCTTTTCAATGATAATCGGGCCTTTTGCTGCCCCTTTTGTCATAATATCCTTTGTGAAGAATGTATATTTATCCCTAACGTATTTAGTTTTTCCTGAGAAGAAGTACAAGAACAAGAAAGGCAGAAAGGAAAAGAATCCATATGCATGGTTGAAGTTCCTGGAAATGAGTAAGGATATTACAATGGTCGAAAAACTAGGGTATGCTGCTGCAGTTGTTGGTGGAGTAGGATTTGTGTTGACGTTCCTGTGGGAAGGAATAAAAAGCTTTCCATACCTTTTTTCAGAGAATGTAACCAGGTCATTCTTTCCCCTTTTCTTTTTCATTGTGGTCGTTTTGGGGATCATTGCTTATCATGTTGGAAAAGTTCTAAAAGAAAAGTATTATAATCCTGGATTAATTGGTGAAAAAAGTACGGAACACCATCTTAAATTTCTTGGAGATGGATACAGAGTATTTCATAATTTGGATGTCTTTACTTCTTCGGGTCAGAAACAGCAATTGGATCATCTGATTGTTGGCCCTAAAGGTGTAATCCACATTGATAGCAAACATTATAAAGGTGAAATTATTTTTACTGATCATGGGATGGAACGTAGTACGAAAAGCGGGGGGCATGACCCTAGTGGACAAATGATGCGTCACGAACAGGTTATGAAGAAGGTATTGCGAGAACATAACTTTGGGCATGTACAAGTTACAGGAATCATTAATTTCACCCATCCCCATTGTACTTTAATTGGAAGCAGTCCATCTTTTATTACGGTAACTGTTGATCGTTTGTTAACTGCTATTCATGAATTGCCGGATTCTTTATCCCGGGAACATGTGAAAAAAATTGTGCAAATTATAAAAACGAATAGTAAAGAAAGTGTATTTAACAAAAAGGTCCCTTTGCCTATGTATGTTCACCATGGGTTGTTTGTCGGGTTAACTTTGTTTGTTGCTATTCTTTATGTGATTTATTTTGTTGTGCCTGACCATCCCATTCTAGCTATCGTAAATGCCATAGAGGCAAAAATCTCCCAGAGTGTAATGAATCAATAAGGTCCAAGGTCCTCAAACAGAGGACCTTATTTTAATTTATTTTTTCAAATTGCTTTCCGCTAATTCTTTATTTACCTTAACTACTTCATGGTTAAGATGGGCAAAAGCATAATCCTTGTCAATAACAGGGAGGTTATCCCCATCCTGTTGTCTTGTAATCACAGTGCCTGCAGGAACATAACGTCCCTCTGGAATCGTTACTCCAATCACTTTAGCCGTGGGTTCAATGACTACCCCATTGCCAATGGTTGCTTTAAAGACAAAAGCTTGCATTCCTACGAAAACGTCATTTCCAATGCTTGCAGGACCATGGATTTGCGCCTGATGGGCTACAGATACCCGGTCTCCAATGTATACAGAATAGGCTTTGCCTTGCACTGTGACCTGATTTTTTGTAATATGCTTTCCTTCTGTTTCTGTTTCTAACCCGTGGATGACGACCCCATCCTGAATGTTGGTTTCACTGCCAATATGGATAGGTTGCCCCTCATCTCCCCGGATGGAGGCGAAGGGTGCGACAAAGTTTTTTCCTTTAAATTCTACATTGCCAATTACGGAAGACTGGGGATGGACAAAGGTACCCGATCCAACCCTAGGAGTGCTTACTGTACTGACGAAGGTTGTTTTGACGTTGGGGGTGATATTGGAATGCTGCAGGTTGTTTTGGGATGTGCTTTGTGTTCCACAGGCTGTAAGGGTCATAGTGGTAACAATACTCATTGCTAAAACGATATGCTTCTTCCTTTGCTTCATCTCTCAAACCCCTTTTGTAGAATATTCTATTTTCTAAATCCCCCCCCATTTTATCCGTAATTTTACACTTATACAATAATTACTATAAATAGCAGTTAAGTAGCCCCATCCTTTTCAATCTTTCTTATGACTTTTGGAAGTTCATCCATCCGAGGGACGATCCAGTATCCACCTTTACGATGATACTGAATTTTTGCTACTGTGCTGCGATACCAGATTCCTGTCATTCCTAATTTTTTGGCAGGGATGACGTCATTTTTTAAACTGTTGCCAATCATAGCACATTCATTTGGTTCTACTTGTAATTGGTCAAGAATCTTTTTGTAATAAAAGATAGATGGTTTTCTGGCCTTTAACTCAACAGGAGTAAATATGTGTTGGAAGTAGGATAATAGTTCCCCTCGTTTTAAAGCGGATGCAACGTCATTCTTATTAGAATTTGCCGCGTTGGTGGCAACATAGCAGGGGTATCTGGTAGAAAGGTTGGACAGCATTTCTTTAACCCCCTGAACAGTTTCCACCCGTGGCCAACTGGCCATCGCCCCTTTATATTCTGGAAGATCCCGCATAAGGGTATCGCCCCAGTCAAACAGTAATACTTTCAACAACGGTCTCTCCCTCCTTTATCCCATTCTCGATTCATATAATAAATGAATAATTTTACATATTGGTGAACGATAGCGTCTTTTCTTGAATTAGGTACAATTGAATGCTAAATTTAGTAAATATTTCGCATTGTTGGGGGTTCTTTGATGAATATATATGTTGTTCTTGCCCATCCTCATAAAGGAAGTTTCAATCATGCCATTGCAGATGTGGTTTGCTGTTCATTAGCAGAAAAGGGCCATGATGTGGTGTTTCATGATTTGTATTTAGAAAAATTCGACCCTATTTTACCTTATGAAGAAATGGGGCCAAATCCTCAAATACATCCGGTGATTCAACAGCATATGAATGAGGTACTCAAAGCAGACGGGTTGATTGTGATTCATCCCAACTGGTGGGGACAACCTCCGGCCATGTTGAAGGGCTGGGTTGACCGGGTGCTGGCCTATGGTGTTGTATACCGGTTTGGTCCAACGGGTCAACCAATGGGGTTGTTACAGGCACACTCCGCACTGGTTCTGAATACATCCAATACCCCCGAACACGTGGAAGTTGGGGTTTATGGGGACCCATTAGAGAAGTTGTGGGGCCTTAGTACCTTAAAATTCTGTGGTGTAGAGAATTATCAGCGGGTGATGTTCAACGAAGTCAATAAAAGCACCGATGAACAAAGAAAACAATGGTTGGAAGAAGTTCGTAAACAAGTGGAGGCTATGTTTTAGATTAAGGAAAAAGGGATTGTATTTAATTTGTTAAATATATAGGTATAGAAGGAAAAAGGAAAGGCGGGGATGTCCATGGGAAGGCGTTATTCTTTAGATGACTTCGTAAACCCGGAACGGCAAAGTGAGGGAATTAAACGAAGTATGGAAATTATTCATCATGCTGGCCATGGAAAAAGACCTATTTGTAGAATTCGGGACGAAGTTGAAACTCGCCTGCTTATTCAGTCTATCCTTGATACCATAAAGAAAGAAGAAGAGGGTAATTTAATTCGGAAGGGTAGAAAGTGGATTGTCCGTTAATGAACAGGATATTAAAAAAGGTCAAGCCTTTGTTGAAAAAAACATAGGCTTTTTTTCTTACAACAGAATTTATAAATCTTATCTGTCGAGCAAAAGGCACGATTTGATTCTTAGCATCTCCATTAATGAAAACAACAAAAAAAGTAAATAGTAACACTAACATTAGACGTATTCATCTCAAACTATTTTTGGGAGGTGGTTTTTTATTCGCCTCATTACCTATTTTATTTTGGTTATTCTAATTTCCTGGACCATTGAATTTCCTCTCGTGATTAATGAACAGTTGGGCTGGTCATTGTTTGTTTTGCCTGCGCAACATTACATAAGTGCTTTTGGCCCTTTTTTAGCCGCTATATCTACCATGTTTATTTTCGGTGGTTTTTCAGGAGTGAAGTCTTTTTTTGTGGCCCGGTTTTTTACCCGAACTTCTTTGTTATGGTATTTATTTGCATTAGGAGTTCCAATTGCCTTTTTTATGATTAGTTTGTTCATTCAAAACATAATCACCGGGCACGGGGGTTTGGTTGAACTTCCCTGGATTGAGTGGTTAGGAATCTGGCTGTTGTGGATTTTCACTTTTGGGATTGGAGAAGAAACAGGGTGGAGAGGCTTTGTTCTTCCTGAGTTTCAAATGAAATATTCCCCCATGTTAGCTGCATTTTTTGTCGCTGTTTTTTGGGCACTATGGCATCTTCCTTATTTTTTTGAAGATCATGGGTTCATGGGGATGAGTGCTTTGATGATAGCAGGATGGTTTTTGGGTCTTGTTTTTGGTTCTTTACTCTTGAGCTGGATGTTTAATAAAAGTGGACAAAATGCATGGATTCCTGCTCTATGGCATGGTACTTACAATACCGTGCTTCAATTCAGTAGTGTTGATAGCTGGATTCCTTCTCTTGTGACGGCCATGGTCATCATTTTCACCAGTTTTGTTGTTATTCCCAGAATGAAGAAAAAAGCAAGGGTGGATTGAAATTGTGGGTGAACTAGTATTGCCTTCTACAGGAATCGTCCTTATCATCGGACCATCCAACAGCGGAAAAACCACTTTTCTGCGAAAATTAATCAACCAGGGGGTCATTAAAAAATCCCAGGTGATCAGTTCTGATGATTTTCGTGATCTGGTAGGGGATTCAGAATTTATTGAATGGGAGGATCGCCCAGGAGACGAAGGGGTGGCCCTTCTTTATGAATATGAACTGATTTCCCAGAAAGCCTTTGAAATGATAGAGCAGTTGTTAGAAATCCGGTGTAAGTTAGGAAAATTAACCTTCGTGGATGCCACCCATTTAGATGAAAATCACCGAAAAAATTATTTGGACATGGGCAGAAAATACCATGTGCCTGTCATCGCTCTGGTGTTAAAGGTTTCCAAGGAGTTGTTATTAGAAAGGGATGGGCTTAGGGAAAATCCACGGGGGCACAAACGTGTTAAAGAGCAGTACCATTGGTTTAAGAAAAGTTTAAGTACCATTAAAGATGAAGGGTTTTATGCGTATTATATCCTCACGCCAGAAGAGATGGGAGAGTGGGTCGTTGTGGTTCAAAAAAACCCCATGGAAAGAGAAGTTGGAAAGGGTCTGGATTTTATTGGGGATGTCCATGCCTGCTATGAAGAGTTAATGGAACTAGTGCAATTGTTGGGTTACACTCGATCCCCGGATGGATTATACAGGCATCCCCATGGGCGGAAAATTGTTTCTCTAGGTGATGTGATGAGCCGTGGGCCTCACTCCATGGATAGTCTTTTATTTTTTAAAAAACATGTGAATGCAGGGTTAGCCTATATGGTTGACAGTAACCACGGTTGGAAAATTGCTCGTTGGTTAGATGGTCGGAAAGTGATGTTAATGCATGGGGATGAAAAAGTAGAGGAAGAATTAAACCAGTATGCAAAGGACCATGGCAATAAGGAAACAAACAAATTAAAAGATGAGCTGAGAGACTTTTTAATTCAGTTGCCATCCCATTTAATCTTTTTGCAAAATGGGGTTCGTGTGGTTGTAGCCACCCATGGAGGGATAAAGGATCATTATATTGGCAAAGAATCAAAACGGATTCGGGATTTCTGTAGATACGGGGATACGGATGGATTTGATGAAGAGGGCAGGCCCATTCGAAAAGACTGGTTTAACCATCATCAATCTCCCGAAATCATTGTTTGGGGCCATGATCCCAAACCCGATGCGGTGATGATTAACAATACCATAAATATTGATCAGGGGGTTGTGTTTGGCGGGAAACTGACTGCCTTTCGTTACCCGGAAAAAGAAATCATTTCTGTCCCAGCGAAACAAAAGTATGCAAAGGGACGTTTTGAGGACTAAAAAACCACTCTCGGGAAAATCTAAAAAGGATAAAAGGTAACGTAAGAAGGGGGATTCTGGTGTGGACTATTACCATAATCAACAAAAACAATTAATGTTGTGGGCCATTGACGCTTTTGAAAAAGCCAATGTATCTAAGTCTAGACAGTTTACTGAGAAATTGTCACGCATTAAACATCAAGTGAGCGGGTTATCGGAAAGTGAATATGAGCAAAGCACAAATTTAGCCATTGCCGTGGATGATTCAAAGCAACTGGGTGAAACAGATCAAAACGTGAAATTCTTACTCCATGATTTAATCCCTGAAATGGAGCAAATTGCTACACAAACCATGGACCAAACTTTAATTTCTGCGGTGCATCAGGTAAAAGGAATTGTGGGCTTTGAAGAGAGTACGTATCCTGAATAGTAAAAGGGAGTCCACTGGCAAGAGAGTGGACTCTATTCTTTTTTAAAGCCATTTTTCTCCCCATCGTTGCATTTCATTTAAAACAGCCTGTAAATCCAGCCCCTTCTCCGACAATTCATACTCAATGCGTACAGGGGTCTCTGGATAGACATGGCGTAGTACAATTCCGGCAGCTTCTAATTCTTTCATCCGTTCTGCCAGCATGCGATCGCTCATGCCTGGAATGGTATTGGAAATATCTTTAAATCGATGTGATCCTTTCATAAGAACCCGAATGATTAAGACTGTCCATTTTTTTCCCAGCAACTCATAAGCCCCTTCAAACTTCGGGCATATTTTTTCATAATCCATGGCCATCCCTCCATTTCCTTATTTTATCACACAAACTAGATAAAAGTAAGTAACTTGACAATTGTAACTAATTTTTTTAATATTACTATAATTAAGTAAGCAAGTTACGACAGCAACAGGGGAGAGTAGGAATGCATATGAATAGTCCGTTTTACTATGAAATTCGTTATCCAGAAAACATGGATCCAAATAAAAACTATCCTGTCATTTTTGCCCTGCATGGGATTGGGAGCCATGAGAGAAACATTTTAGGGATGTTAGATGCCGTCAAAGATGAGTTCATTCTCATCGGCTTGCGAGGGGAGTATCCTTTTCATAATGGGTATACTTTTTTTAATATTATCAAAATTGGCTTTCCTATTCGGGAACAATTCGACAAATGTGTGCAGGATATAACAGATTTTATATGCTATGCCACAGAGAAATATCCTATTGATCCAGAAAGAAGGTACGTTTTCGGATTTAGCATGGGAGCTATTCTTGCTATGACACTTCCTACTGTTATGGGAAATCAGTTAAAAGGTGCTGTGGCTTGCACCGGGTATATTCCTCGTTTTGTAAAAGAGGAGTATAAAATAGCACCTATGGATCAGGTAGCTATGTATATTTCTCATGGAACGTTTGATGAAAAATTCCCTCTGGAAATAGGGGATAGTAATGCTGAATTTTTTCAGGGCCGTTCTAAATCAGTGCATTACAGTATTTTTGAAACAGGACATCAAATCATTCCGGAAAATGAACAGGATTATGTGTCCTGGCTGTTTGAACAAGAAGGGATTGAGAAAAGGAGGGTTTAGCGATGATGCCATCTCTGTTTATTGCCCATGGAGCTCCAACATTAGTGTTGGAGGACAATACCTATACCCGTTTTTTAAAAGAGTATGCTAGAAATTTACCCAAACCAAAGGCCATTATTCTTTTTACAGCCCACTGGGAATCCCCTGTTCCCTTAATTAGTGGGGTACAACAGTATGATATGATTTATGATTTTTACGGTTTTCCTGATGAGATGTATCGCATGGTTTATTCAGCGAAGGGAGATCCCAATTTGGCGATCAAAATTCAAGAAGCCTTTTCGAACCAGGGAATCAACAGCCAGATTGATGTCAGTCGAGGCATTGACCATGGAGCCTGGGTGGTTTTACAGTTGCTGTATCCCCAGGCAGACATTCCAGTGGTTGTCCTCTCGGTGAATCCAGCCCTTTCCCCGGGGGAACAATATAATTTAGGTAAGGCATTATCAAAGTTACGGGAAGAAGATATTTTAATTATAGGTAGCGGTGGGACTGTGCACAATTTACGGGCGGTAAATTGGCGGGGTACTTCTGTAGATAACTGGGCCATGGAATTTGAAGATTGGATAAAGGATCATGTTGAAAAGTGGGATCTTCCCCCTCTTTTTGACTATGAGAAAAAAGCGCCATTTGCGGCACAAGCCGTTCCGCGAAATGAGCATTTTATTCCTTTATTGTTGGCCATGGGAGCAGCAGATTCATCTCGTCATGCAACGTTACTGTATCGGGAATTTCAATTTGGAAATTTGAGTTTAACCTGCTGGAAATTTGATTAAACATTGAAAGGAGTGTTTACTTTGAAATTGGCTATCACCACAAATGGGGATCAGGTAAACGGCCATTTTGGCAGCTGTGAAACCTTTACCCTTGTTGAACTTGAAAATGGAACAGTCAATGAAAAACAGGTTGTAGGAACTGAAGGAAACCATCATGGTTCATTGCCCGGATATTTGTCATCCCTTGGTGTAAATGTAGTGATTTCCGGGGGAATGGGGGATGGAGCTAAACAAAAATTATCCCAATTAGGAATTGAGACCATTACAGGAGTACAGGGAACCATCGATGAAATCATTGATCAATATAACGAGGGAAACCTGAAAACCATTCCTCAGGCCGCGAAATCCCATGGCTGCAATTGTGGGTGTAAGCATTAAATTTAAAAAAAATAATTTTATTAAATAAGTTAGTCTCCTAATTTGTGTGAAGACACATTTTGGGAGACTTCTTTTTTTACCTATACGAAGTAGTCATTCTTTTCATAGAATAATATAGTGATTATTAGGAGGGATTTAATGGAAAATGAAAAAGAAATAAAACAAAAAACAATTCAGGAAGTTATAAGGGAATATGACCCCGATGTTATAGAAAAATATATAGAACACATAAAGAAAATGCAGGAAGAATGCTTAAAAAAGGTAGAACGAAAGACTAACTTAACAGAGTTTTCAGAGGTTGTAAAAGATGAAAAGGAAATAGGGATTTTAGCAGAAGTAGATTGTTGTGGGAATGGATGTATTTTTAGTGATAATCTTAACGGATGTTCTGTTAGGGAAGGAACAACGACTGTTGCCAGCGGAAATGCTTCCCATGCGGAAGGGAGTGGAACAACAGCCAGTGGATTTGCTTCCCATGCTCAGGGAAATGGTACCATTGCCAATTCCCTCCATTCCCATACCGAAGGGGTAGATACAAGCTCCAATGGAATTAATGGTGTTCATATTATGGGAAGTTATGGCGATGCCAATGACTTGCCGTTTTCCTGGTACCTTGCCAATGGAATTGGCCCTGCTAACAGGGGGCTTGCCGCAAAAATTTTAAGAAATGGGACTGCTTTTGCTGATGTGGGATGGTTTGGAGGTGGGGCAGATTATGCGGAAATGTTTGAATCAGTGGATGGACAGCCTATGGATGTAGGGTATTTTGTTACTTTAAAGGATGACAAAATATGCAAAGCCACTGAACAAGAAACTATGTTTTAGGTATTACAAGTGCTAATCCTGTGGTTCTTGGAGATAGTGCAGAATTGCGTTGGGAAAAGAAATTCCTTAAAGATGAATGGGGAAGAATTCAGTATCGAGAAGTGATTGTTCCAGTAATCAAGGATAAGGAAGGGAATATCATCGTACCTGAATATAAAGATAGGCAACCCGTTTTAAATCCTGAATGGAATCCCAATCAAGAATATATTCCCCGAACGAAACGGCCTGAATGGATAGCCGTTGGCCTGGTGGGGAAACTTCTTGTTCTGGATGATGGGACTTGTAAACCAAATGAATTTTGCAAACCTAATAATGAAGGAATAGCAACCCCATCTCATACAGGCTACCGTGTGATGAAACGTACGGGTCCTAATCAGATTCTCGTTTTATTGAAATAGAAGTATACTAAAGATGATCTCTGTATAACACAGGGGTCATTTTTTGTTTTAATTTATATTCTTTTGTCGATTAACTTGTAAATAGGGTTCTTTTTTTTCTACTATACGTTTATCACTAGTCTGTTAAATTACAGTAAAGGACGTGGTTAGATGAAAATCAAAATCTATGATCAAAATTTCAACCATGATTCAGAAGTCAGTGATCGAAAAATGATAACATCCTCTGCTGCTTTAGGTATTCTTCGGCATCAGCTTGCTCAGAATATAGGAACAGAAAGAATAAAGGGATTTCTTATTCTTTTTGGTTGGGAAATGGGTGTAAATGACGCTAAAGAAGCTTTAAAAAAAGAGATATCTTTAGAAACCTTAATTAAAGAAGGGCCAACTATTCATATGATGAATGGGCATATTAGAGGATTCACCCATGAATTTAACGCAGAATTTGATGATGAAAATAATATTATCACTTTTTTAGGAAAGGGGACCTGGATTGATTCCTATGAAGCCATAGAGCATATCAAAAGGATCGGAATCTCGGACACTCAAATTTGCCATACACTCATTGGTTATTCAAGTGGTTTTATGTCTACAATCTGCAATGAACCTATTCTTGCGAAAGAGTTAACTTGTGTCGGAAAGGGAGACTCTGTATGCACTTGGATGACTCGAACGCAAAAAGAATGGGAAAATGGTGGCATGAATGAAGAACTAAAGTTTTATCATGAAACTCCAATCATGAAGGAACTGGAATATACCTATGAGCAATTGCTTGAACAACAAAGATTCATAACAAAATTGTCTGATTTTCAAAAAATAATAACAGAAGAAATATCTGATGGTTGTGATTTACATACGATTACCAAAATGGTGTATGACATTATTCAAATCCCAATTATTATTGAAGATGTTGATGATCGAACCATTACATATGCGGGTTTATCTCAGGAAAAATATCTGAATCTAAAAGGGGATATGGGTTGTTACATTCAAGAACGAAAGGAAAAAGGGTTAATACCCTTTAGAAATAAAAAGTGCAAAACCATCCTTCAGGAGCGACTTATTACACCTATTCTTGTCCAAAAAGAAGTTTTGGGAACTTGTGCGTTTATTTATGAAGCCATGGAGAATGGATCTCATGAAGAAGATTATTTGTTTTTAGACCGTTTTGCCAATGCAGTTTCACTTATTTTACTAAATGAAAAGACTAGTTTTGAGTCTTTTGAGAGAATGAAGGGGAATTTTTTAGACCAAATATTAGCCTCCCAATTTTCAGCAAGTGATTTAATTAACAAGGGAAAATATACGGGTCTCGATCTTTCACAGCCTTATCATGTTATTGTCATAGACTATAAGAAACGAAAGATTACTTTGGAAGAAGAATTTCTTAAACAGGAAAAAATTCTTGAAACGACGTTTCGTTATTTTAATGAAAACAAGCAAAATATTTTGGTTAGCCAAAGAGATGGGAATTTGATTTTATTTGTTTCTAAAGAAATGGAGAAAAACTCAAACATTTATAATGAAATGAAAGTATTTTGGGATCATTTAATGGGAAAATACCCAAAAAGCGACTTTAAATTTGGTATTAGCAAGGAAGGGTTTGATATAACAGCAGTGGCAACACATTATGAAGAAGCGGTGATTGCCTTACGGATGGCCACAGGTCAGAAGATTGTACTTTTTCAATCTTTGGGAATCGTAGGGGTATTAATCAGTGGGAAAAATATCACCGGAATAAAAATGGTTGCTGAGCAAGAGCTTGGTCCATTAAATAAGTTCAAAGAACCAAAAGTCCTTGAACTCTTAAAAACCCTATATATTTACTTACTAAATGGGGGGAAATTGGAGCAAACAATGAGTGACCTTTCTCTATCTATGAGTGGTTTGCGCCATAGAATAAAAAAAATTGAAAGTCTGCTGGAAAAGGACCTTCGGGATTCAAGAGTTACCCATCAATTACTTCTAATACTAGAGTCCTTAATTGCGCTAGGGGAGTTAGAAATGAACAAAAAATATTCATAAAGAGAAAAATGATGAACAATCCCTGTTCTAGTCAGAATTTTTAGATATCAATATACTTTAATTAGATAGTAATTACAGTGCAAACGGTAATTAACTATTGTAAGCGATATCAAATTTCTGTGAATAGGGGTGTTAGGTATGGTAAACCATGTTTTGAATCAAAAGGATGTAACCGTTGAACAGTTATTAGAAGGGGCGGAACGAATCGGTAAACTAGCAGAACAAGAAGCCCTGGAAGCAGAGAAAAATGCCACCATTTCAGAAAATGTAATCAATTTAATGAAAGAGACGAAAATTGCTAGATTGATGTTGCCGAAACAGTATGGTGAACCACAAATCGATTTAAAAACCCTGGGCCAGATTGTGCGCAAGGTTTCCTATTATAATGTATCAGCGGGCTGGTTAACGTATCTATATCCTCTACATAATATGCTGCCAGCCTATCTCCCAACTAGGGGAATGGATGAAATTGTGAACCAAGGTGGGTTAATCTGTGATGTTTTTGCTGCAGTAGGGAAAGCAGAAAAATATGGGGATGGTTACCGTATTAGTGGTACTTGGGATTTTGCTAGTGGGGTTCTTTACAGCGATTGGGTTGGTCTTGGAGTGACTATCCAATTTCCAGATCGGGAAAAACCAGAGGTTTGTTTGCCCATGTTAAAGGCATCCGAAGTTGAAATCGTTACCAATTGGGATACCTTTGGGCTTAGAGGCACAGGAAGCAATCGTGTCATTGCAGATAACGTTTATGTTCCAATGGAACGTATTTTACGTCTGGAAGACGCCGACCTGACAGGCAGGCCTCCACAGGAAGAGTATGACCAGGATTATCCTTTTTACCATGTTCCTTTTTACCCGGCATTTTATTTAGGATTCCCTTGTATGGCATTGGGCGGTGCGGAACGTATACTTGAAGAATTTAAAAAGATGACAGAAAACCGTGTTCGCTTAATGGATGGGGTACGGGAAAGCGAATCTCCCCGCAGCCAAAGGGTTTTAGCTGAAATGACAACTGATTTTCATGTGGCAGAAGCCTTAATGGATAAATATATTAATCTATTAGAAAACTATGAAAAAGATGGCGGTAAGATTAGCCGATCCGAATTCTTTGCCATTCGCACGAAAATTACTAAAACCTGTGTAGATATCGCTGTTCGAGCTCTCTTAACCCTGGGTGGAGGAGCCCTTTATAAAGGGAGCACTCTTGAAATGTTAATAAGGGATGTGCTGTCAGTTGCTACACATAAGACCTCTTTATATGAGGATGCTGTTCATGCCTATGGACAAGAATTATTTGGGTTTAACAGTGGGGTTAGAGGCTAATGGCCGAAATTGTTGCAGGTGTTGCATTGTCCCACAGTCCCTTAATCATGACAAATGAAGAAAATGCCGGTGAAAAAGGACAAGGATTTCTTCATACAGCGCAAGAGATGAAGAAATGGTTGGATGATACAGGAGTAGAAATCGTAGTTCTGGTTTCTGATGACCATTTTAATAGTTATTTTTATAATCATATGCCTTCCTTCACCATTGGAATTGGTGAATGTGAAGGATGGGGAGATTGGCGTTTGCCAAAATATAAGATTCCTGTACAGCAAGAATTAGCGAAACATATTCTCCATACTGGTTTGGAAAACAATATTGATTTTTCCTATACCTTATCCATGAAGGTTGATCATGGGCATACCCAGGTCATTCATTTTCTTAATCCGGAATTAAACATACCTGTGGTTCCTATTGCAGTCAATACTGTTGCGGGGCCATTGCCAACTATGGATCGTTGTTTCCAGGTAGGTGAAATCTTACGCCAATCCATTGAATCATGGGAAACTGATAAAAAGGTGGCAATTGTTGCTTCAGGAGGATTGTCCCATTGGGTTCCTATACCCAAAATTGATAGCAAAAGAGCGGAAGATCAAGCTTTAATTGAAATCTTAAAAAACGGCCGTCAGGAAATTGAACAACTGGATGAATATTTGCAAAATCGAGAAAAGAGGGTTACTCGTATTACATCAGGTGCAGTAAATGAAGAATGGGACCGGCAGTTTTTACAATTGATGAAAACAAAGGATTACCAAACCTTAAGAAGCTGGGATTCGAAATTTATTGAAGAGAATGGTGGAAATGGTGGGCAAGAGATTCGCAATTGGCTCGTGTTAATGGGTGCCTTGCAAAGCTATGATGACAATGTAGCGTTCTATGAACCTATTCCAGAGTGGGTGACAGGGATGGCTATTGCTCAGTTCAAACAGCCAATCCATCAAAGATATGAAGTCAGTATTTCTGGAAAAGGAGAGATAGATAAATGACAATATGGAGCGATCTAGGGGATTTAGAGTTTAAACAATATTATTTAGATGCCAATGGAATCAAAACAAGGGTATTGGAATCTGGACAGGGTGAACCCCTTATTTTACTTCATGGTACAGGGGGACATATTGAAGCGTACGCCAGAAATATAAAAGGCTTAAGCAAACATTTTCGTGTTATTTGTATTGATATGGTTGGTCATGGCTATTCAGAAAAGCCCAATCAGCCTTATGGGATTGATTACTACAGTGATCATTTATTAGGGGTAATCCAATCCTTAGAATTATCGAAGGTATTTATCTCTGGGGAATCTTTAGGAGGTTGGGTTGCGGCCTGGTTTGTGGCTTATCATCCGGAATATGTAAAAGCATTAGTTTTAAATACCCCAGGAAACGTAAATAACAAGCCTGAAGTCATGAAAAGACTTAAAGAATCAACGATAAAGGCTGTTGTTGAAGCGAATTATGAAAACGTGAAAACAAGACTGGAGTGGCTCATGTATGATAAGAGCCAGGTAACCCATGAATTAATAGAATGCAGGTATAACATCTATACAAAACCGGAGTATCAAGAAGCCGTTTATAACATTGTTTATCTTCAAGATATCGAAGCAAGACAACAATACTCCTGGGATCCATCATGGTGCAGTAAAATTAATGTTCCTACTTTATTAGTTTGGACAGACCATGACCCTACTTCTACTGTGGAAGAAGGAAAACCAATCCAGAATATGATTCCGAACAGTGAATTTGTGGTAATTAATGATGCAGGCCACTGGCCCCAGTGGGAGAAACCTGAAGAGTTTAATAGCATTTTAACCAATTTCCTAACAAATAAGGTACCTATTCAGTAACTTCAATTTGCCACTTCCTTGTTTAATCTAATCGTTGAATCACAAGGAAGTGGCAATTACTATGTAGGAGGTTAACTATGGATCGAAAGATGACAAAAAAAACGTGGATTGTAATTGGTTTATTGTTTCTACTAACTGTAATTAGTAATGCTGATAAGGCTATTATAGGGTTTGCTTCTGTTCCTGTAATGAAGGAATTAGGATTAACTCCTGAACAATGGGGAGTAGTAGGGAGTGTTTTCTTTTTATTGTATTCCCTCTCAGCGGTACTAGGAGGAGCCCTCGCAGATCGATTTGGAACGAAAATAGTGATTGCTGGTATGGTTGTCCTTTGGTCACTTGTTCAGTTCTCTACTATATTTGTGACTAGTTTCGCCTTCTTGTTGGTTACACGAATTATTTTAGGGGCTGGAGAAGGTCCATCTTATGCTTTAGCGATGACAGCTGCATCCAAATGGCTTCCTAAAGAAAAACTGGGATTGGGAATTTCCTTTGTATCCATTGGCGGCCCTCTTGGAGTAGCCATCTCAGCCCCAATTTTGATGAATATAATTATGAATTATGGATGGCGTTCAGCATTTATCGCTACTGGAGTTGTTGGTTTTATCTGGATTGCGGTATGGTTGTTGATTGTGAAAGAGAAGAGGGAAAGAACAGTTCAAACTTCTGTGTCAAATGAGAGTTTAAATCAATCAGTCAAGCAACCGGAAAATAATTTTTTATCTGTGTTGTTTTCTAAAAATTTCGTCTTTATTGCGTTGAGTGGATTTGCTACGTACTGGTCCTTTACCATTGGGTTAAACTGGTTGCCAAATTATCTGCAAAATGTGAGACATTTAAGTGCTGAACAATTGCAGATTGTGGTGGCATTACCATGGATTCTCATTACCATTTCTCAGATTGTATTTTCAACTCTCTCAGACCGCATGTTTCTTAAAACCAATAGTGTGGTGAAAGGCCGGATTTTTGTGCTGGGACCAGTCATGTTGGCAGGGGCTGCCTGCTATTTTTTAGGGACTTTAGTCAGTCCAAATCTCCTGGCTACTTTCCCTGGGTTTAACCTTTGGATGCATCACCTTAGTTCTAGGCCCTGCCATTTTAGTGGAGCTTGTCTCCAAAAGACATCAAGGGAAGATTCAAGGATGGTTTATGGCCTTAACTTCACTAGGGGGAATAACCGGTCCTTATGTGACAGGTTTACTAGTACAAAATGCTTCTAGCCCGCAGATAGGATTTCATTATGGGTTTCAGGTTTGTGCCCTTGTGTTAGTTCTATTTGGCGGATTGGTATGGATTGGAGTACGTCCGAAGAAAGTGGAAAGTCCGGCACTAATGAACACAGATATGGCAGAAACGATTTCATAGATGAAAAGGCATCAATCAAATTATTGGTTGGTGCCTTAAATATATGTTTAAGGGGTCATGAACATTAACGTTAAATGAAGCTATTATCGAAGCTTTTCAAATCCTTGGTGGAGTGAGAAGTACAAAGGAAATACTAATATGGGTCAATCATCAATACCCCAATCAATGGAAAAGTGTAAGTACTTCCATGGCCGATATGGTACCTCAATCCCATGGAGGCAATCCATCTTCCACAGTACCTGAAAAATACCGTGTTTTGAAAAGGGCATCAAGAGGAAGGAATGTATTGTCTTTTGGAAAGATGATGCGTTTACCTATTTTAAGGTTAAATTTGTCCCAACAAATCCAACTAACCAATGGAAAATAGACGGTGACATTTTACAGTAAAAAACCTAAGACAATAAATATTCCTTTAAAGCCCCTTCATTGAGTACCTGAATATTTCGGTATTCTAAGGATACCCATCCCTGCTGTTCAAACTTCTTTAACTCCTTTGTTGTGGTTACCCGGGCAATGCCAATTAATTCGGCTATATCTTGATGGGTGTAATCAATGGAATAGATTAGATCTGTTTCTTTGGTTTTAAAATAGGTTCCTAATTGAACCAGGATATGGGCGACTTTTTTGTCTGCTGATAAAAAAGCCATGCTAAAAATCTGAATGGAGAAAAGTCGAATGGTTTGGGACATCACATTCAGGAGTTCCCCAATTAAAGCAGGTTGTTCTGTGAAATAGGGCATCAGTTTCTCTAAATCTACGGATACCAGTTCTGCATCAGTAAGGGCGCTAGCAGAGGTTACTCGTGGTGTCTGGCTGAAGTAAGAAGCATCCCCAAAAATATTGTTAGCCCGCAAAATCTTTACCGTTAATTCATTTCCATTCATAGAAGAAAAGAACAACTTTACCCTTCCTGATTTAAGCAGATAAAAGGTATGGGCATCATCATCTTGTAAATAAATGATTTCGTTCTTTTTATAATGATGTAAGGTACCGACCCTTTCGATAACACTATATAAATTCGATTCTTTTGCCGTGGTTTCTAATTTATTAATTATTTTCAATTTTTCAACTCCTTTTAATAGATTGTAACCTACATTACAATCTTTTGAAAAGGAAAATGCTAAACTAATTACCATGGAAATAGTGAACAACACTTTCATTTGGGAGGGGTAATAAAAATGAAAAATATTGCTGTCATTGGCGCAGGGGTTATGGGGCATGGTGCTGCACAATTATTTGCCCAGGTCGGATATAATGTACGTATTCAAGCCCGCCGGGAATCTTCACTGGAACAAGCAAGAGAACTTATTACAAATAGCCTGAACATCATGGTTGAAAAAGAAATGCTTACCCAAGAGGTTATGGATCAAACATTAGCCAATATAACATATACCACTGAATTGCTTGAAGCTATTCAGGATGCTGATTTTGTTCTTGAATCCATTCCGGAAAATCTTGAGTTAAAATTAGATACTTACGAAATTATTGAAAGCGTTGTCTCTAAAAAAACAATTATTGCATCCAATACATCTACGTTCCCATTAAAAGATTTAACCCAAAAAGCAAAGCATCCGGAACGGTTTATCATTACTCACTACTTTAATCCCCCACAAATCGTGCCTGTTGTGGAAATTGCTAGATTCGAGAAGACAGATGAACAGGTTGTCCAAACAACCTATGATTTAATGAAGGAAATTGGGAAATCCCCTGTTGTATTGAAAAAAGAGGTTACTGGATTTATTGTGAACCGGGTTCAAGTGGCATTTCTCCGTGAATGTTTCAACTTAATTGAACAGGGAGTATGTACGGCAGAAGATATTGATATCGCTGTAAAAGGAAGCATGGGTTTTAAATGGGCATTCTGCGGTCCTATGGAAAGCCAGGATTTAGCCGGATTGCAAACCACACAGGCCATGGTACACAACATCGAGCAAGAACTATCGAATACAAGAGAAGTGCCTACATTCTTAAAAGAAATGGTAGCAAATGAGGAGCTTGGCATTCGTTCAAATAAAGGGTTCTACGATTATGATGACAATGGAGCAAAAGCGATCCATACCCGGGATGATAACTTCTTAGATTTATTAAAATTGATGCAACAAAAAGCAGGGAAAAAGGAAGAAGTATCATCTGCTAAATAAAGTTTCAAACAAAAAAAATGCCAGCCTACATGGGCTGGTTTTTGTTTTATTCTACCTTCAGTTGATTCAGTTCAAAATAGAGTTTTTTATAATTAACAATAGATAGTTCCTCATGTATATATAGTTTTTTAAGAAAGATCAATAATTCATTTTGATTTGTGGGGGAGTAATTTTTTTTATTTTTAAATTGATTAATTAATTCTTCTAACATAGTAATCCATCCTTTCATTTGGATATACAAATCCCTTACTCAGATAGATTAACATAGGAGGTATACCGAATTATATAATCAAAATATTTTAACTTACGGGTTTTTTTGCTACTTTTCTACAAATAAATACAAGATTTTTGTCGTATATTGTCGACGTTTGCATAAATGTGTTGCATATGTCGAAAAGTTTTTTTGGTTAAAATAATAAAACCACCTGTTGGGAAGATTCACTATTCCCTGCAGGTGGTATCTTGATTAATCAATCACTTGTTGCTTTCCATTTTCATCCTTTTCAAAGATGAGTTTCTTGTTTTGGTTGTATATTTTTACCCTGTACCCGTCGTAGGTTATGGGATGGTATTCTTTACAATATTCAAGAATCGCCGCGTACATCTGGTCTTCATATCCCTTTTTAGAATCAGTATCCATAAATACTTTCACTGTTACGGTTTCTTTTAATCCTACAAAGTTGATTTCAACCCATATTTCCTTCATATCGTAATACCAATCTTCGCCACCATACAAATCATCTAAAAAGTACATGAGTTCACTTGCGTATTCCTGGGCATCTTCATCATATTGCTCTGATGAAATATTTTTTTGTAGTTCTTCCTCAAAGGCAGGAAAGGAAATGGAATTGAGTTTGTCCGAAAGGTCAGTAGTAAAAAATAAAACGACAACTGTGATGATCAAACTCATGGGTATAATATATAGGCATGTAATTAATATGCGAATTAACACAGGATAAAAGCGATTTTTCCAAAAAAGGAAGATACCAAATAGGGGAATTAAAAAATACATTAACCAGGCAAACCATTCTTCCTTTACTATGCTTTTCTGTTCTTCCACATGACACACTCCCTAGACACGTCCTCGTTGCTTTATTGTAACATTATCTATTTCACTTGTGGAAAACAATATTGTGAAATATAACCTATCCGAAAAAAGCCGGATAGGTTTTTTCTTTAAAAATTAGGTATAATCTCCCTTTATTGCGGGTGAAACTAAGGGTAGTTATGAATGGAGGGGTATATTTTCATGAAGAAGAAACTAACACTGATGTTTTTGCCCTTTATCCTAATCCTTTCAACGGTGTCATCTGTTTTTGCCGAAGAAAAGGCGCCGTCTTTGCAGTTGGCGGCAAAAGCAGCATCTGCTGTTTTATTGGACCGTGATACGGGAACGGTTATATTTGAGAAGGATGCTCACAAACCATTGCCTCCCGCAAGTATTACGAAAATCATGACCATGCTACTGATCATGGAAGCCCTTGAACGTGGTGAACTCAATTTAAAAGATATGGTTTCTACCAGTGAATATGCCGCTTCCATGGGTGGATCGCAAATTTTTCTTAAACCTGGCGAAGAAATGTCAGTGGATGAAATGTTAAAGGGAATTGCAATCGCTTCTGGAAACGACGCTTCCGTGGCCATGGCAGAACACATGGCAGGTACGGAAGAAGCTTTTGTGGAAAAAATGAATAAACGGGCAAAAGAACTGGGCATGAAAGAAACAACCTTCAAAAACACCAATGGCTTGCCTGCGGAAGGCCATGTTTCCTCTGCTTATGATATTGCCATCATGTCCAGAGAATTATTAAAGCATGAAGAAATTACGAAATATACAGGGACTTATCAAGATTATTTGCGGAAGGGAAGCGAAAGTCCTTTCTGGTTAGTCAATACCAATAAGTTAGTTCGTTTTTATCAGGGGGCAGATGGTCTCAAAACTGGATTCACAAATGAAGCCCGTTATTGCCTCTCCGCAACCGCTAAGAAAGGCAATATGAGAATAGTTGCTGTGGTGATGGGTGAACCTGATTCAAAAACCCGTAACGCTGAAGTGACATCTATGTTAAATTATGCCTTTACTCATTATGCAAGTTTTCCTCTTTACAAGGAAAATCAAATGATTTCCATGGTTAAAGTGGAAAAAGGGAAATTAGATAAAGTGGCAGCTGTCATTCCTTACAATTTTAGCTTGTTGTTGAAAAAAGGCGAGAAAGTCTCCCAATACCAAAAATTCGTGGAAATTGACCCTGATGTATCAGCGCCTATTAAAAAAGGACAAAAAATCGGTTCAGTTGTTGTCAAGAAACATGGAAAGTTAGTGACCACCGTTGACCTTGTTTCTGCAGATTCAGTAGAAAAAGCACATTGGTGGGATTTATGGAAACGGACTTCCCGTAAAATGTTTGGCGGAGAATGAAAGAAAAATCGGGAAGAGGCACTTTTTTGTTGTCTCTTCTCGGTTTTTTTCTAGTTTTGTCAGTTGGAAGGAATTGCCCACCTCAGTAGAGAAATCCATGAAATTAGTACCCAATGGTGAAGGGAGTTGGACGATAGTGAGTTTACGTGTGGATATGGAAGCAATTGGGGATATATTAATTGTTCGCTTAGACGGTGAATTGGATCATCACACTTCAGAAGTATTGCGATCCCAAATGGAAGGACAAATTAATGATACAGATGTTCGCCATGTATTGTTAAGTCTGAAAAATCTCCATTTTATGGACAGTTCTGGACTAGGTGTGATTCTTGGTCGATATAAACAAATTACAGCCCGTGGAGGAGATATGATTGTTTGCTCTATTAATCCTGTCATCTATCGACTCTTCGAATTATCTGGTTTGTTTAAAATTATTAAAGTGAAAGATTCTGAAGAAGAAGCTCTTCACATTCTGGGGGTGGCATAGTGGAAAAAGGTAAGATGAACTTTATGGAATTGAATTTTGCTGCCCGCAGCGAAAATGAAGGATTTGCCCGTATTGCGGTGGCGGCCTTTCTCTCCCGACTTCCTTTAAATCTGGATGAAATGGAAGAAATTAAAACCGTGGTGTCCGAGGCGGTAACCAATGCCATTATTCATGGGTATGAAGAGGATGAACAAGGGGCTGTGATGATTTCAACCTTTTATGACCAATATGCTGTGGAAATCGTCATTGAAGACCATGGGATTGGCATTGCCGATGTTGAAGAAGCCCGCCAACCTCTATTCACCACAAAACCAGAGCTAGAACGGTCGGGCATGGGCTTTACCATTATGGAAAATTTCATGGATGTGATGGAAATCACCACTGAGATTGGCAGGGGAACAAGAATTAGAATGGTTAAAAATCTAGTAAAAAACGAAATGCTTTGTAATTAGGTGGAATAAGTATGGGAGCCAATGTAAAAAACGCGGCACACCAGTATCTATCGGATGAGAAGGTGCGACAATTAATTTCTGATAGCCAGGCAGGGGATGTCACTGCAAGAGACACCCTGGTTAATAGCAATATTCGTCTGGTGTGGTCTGTTGTCCAACGCTTTCTTAATCGGGGTTATGAGGCAGACGATTTGTTTCAAATAGGATGTATTGGCCTATTAAAAGCCATTGATAAATTTGATTTAACCTTTGAAGTGAAGTTTTCAACCTATGCTGTGCCTATGATTATTGGGGAAATCCAACGTTTTCTCAGGGATGATGGCACTGTAAAAGTAAGTCGGTCGTTGAAAGAGTTGGCACATAAAGTCCGCAGGGTGAAGGATGAATTGTCCAAACGCCTTGGGAAGTTGCCCACAGTGGTTGAAGTGGCGGAAGAAATGGGGATTACTCCTGAGGAAGTTGTCTATGCCCAAGAGGCAAATCGCCCCCCTTCTTCTATTCATGAAACCGTCTTTGAAAACGACGGAGATCCTATCACATTAATGGACCAAATCTCTGACAATGATGATGACAAGTGGTTTGATAAGCTAGCTTTGAAGGAAGCCATGAACAAACTATCAGATCGGGAAAGGCTGATTGTGTATTTGCGCTACTTCAAAGATCAAACCCAATCTGAAGTGGCAGAACGCCTAGGGATTTCCCAGGTGCAAGTCTCCCGGTTGGAAAAGAAGATTTTAAGAACGATGAAAGATCAGTTTTCTAGATGATAGAGTTTAAGAAAAAGGCTACATTCATTTTTAGAATGAATGTGGCTTTTTTTACATACTTTCTCCCA
>CALNBV010000018.1 GCA_937874515.1 uncultured Paenibacillaceae bacterium
CAGGATATAGCCCTAAGATTAAAATAAATAATGAAGGAAAAATGGTAAGGGAAACTCCTCAATCTCTACTTGATTTAGAAAATAAATATAAACTGTTGCAATATGATCTTCTCTTTGGCAAGCAATACGGGAATATAACTCCTTAAAATAAAAAGGGACCCATTTTTTAATGGATCCTTTTTATTTAAACGTTAGTTAATTTTTCGTTCTGAGTTATCCCAGAAAGGCTTGCGTAAAACTACTTTTTGAATTTTGCCTGAAGCTGTTTTGGGCAATTCATTAATAAATTGCACAGATTTTGGACATTTAAAATGAGCCATTCTCTCACGGCAGAAATTAATGATGTCCTTTTCTGTTACTTCTTCACTGCCATTCTGCAATACAACGACAGCATGAGGAATTTCGCCCCATCTTTCATGGGGGATGGCAATGATTGCAGCTTCTAGAACAGCAGGGTGTTCATATAGGGCGCCTTCGACTTCAATGGAAGAAATATTTTCTCCACCGCTGATTATAATGTCTTTCTTCCTGTCTACAATTTCGATATAGCCTTCTTCATCAACGGTACCCATATCTCCTGTATGGTACCAACCATTCACAATCGCTTTCGCTGTTTCTTCGGGTTGTTGCCAATAGCCATCCATGACCACATTGGAGCGGGCAATGACTTCACCCACATCCTGCCCATTAGGAATCACATCTTCTCCCTCTGAATCTACCACGCGCAATTCCACATTTAACATATTTAAACCGGCCTTCGCCTTTACCTGGTGAATCTTGTCCTCACCTTGCTCTGCAATATGAGGTTTAACATGTGCCACGGTTAAGAAGGGGGCACATTCTGTCATGCCGTAGACCTGAATGAATTCCCAACCTAAATCTTTTTCAACCGCTTTCACAAAAGAAGGTGGTGGTGCAGAACCAGCAAGGGTTACCCGAACGGATTGCTCTACTTTGGTTACTTTTGCTTTAGGGTCATTCAGAATCATATTTAAAACGGTTGGCGCCATACACGCAATGGTAACGCCTTCATTTTTTACAAGGTCTAAAATAAGAGAAGAATCTATTTTTCTTAACATGACATGGGTTGCACCCATTCCTGTGAACGAGAAAGGAGTCCCCCAACCGTTTACATGGAACATAGGGAGGGTATGCAATAATACATCCTGATCCGTTGCTCGTAAGTGAATAATTGTATTTAAAGCATTAAAATATAGGCCTCGGTGGGATTGAATTACCCCTTTAGGGCGTCCTGTGGTGCCGCTGGTATAAAGAATTGTAGCAGGGTCTGTTTCTTCCATTTCTTCTGCAAAATAAACAGGAGATGCTTTTTCTAATAAGGGTTCATAAGTTAACCAGCCTTCTTCTGTTGCACGTTTTTCATTGGGCAATAGAACAAAGTGATCAATATTTACTAATTTATCTTTAATAGGATTGATTTGATGATTTAAATCAGCATCCACACAGAATACTTTAGCGCCACAATGGTTGACGATGTAATCATAATCATCAGGGATTAATCGGGTATTCAAGGGAACCATAATGGCACCAATCTGCATCACGGCATAAAAACCTTCAAACATGGCCAGGGTATTCGGTGATAAATAGGCAACCCTGTCCCCTTTTGTCACACCTAAAGAACGGAGGGTATTGGCAAGGCGATTTACACGATCTTGCAGTTCTTTATATGTAATCCTCTTTTCACCTTCAATAACTGCTACTTTTTGAGGATAAAGATACACTGCTCGTTTTAGAAAATCATTAATAAGCATAGGGACATGCATACTTAATTTCCTCCTTGTGTATTATAATAGAATTTTTCCTATATATAACAATACCAGATTTTTTAACTGAATTTAAGGATTATTTATTATTTTCTGATTTTTTATTTCGACAAATTTTAACAAAAGGAAGAAGGAGATGAAAATATGGTATAGAAGGTTTAAAGAATAATTGTATAGGGGGAAAATATATGGCGAAGGCATATATTTTTTTAAGGCCATCAGGAGCTCCTTTAGCTGGACAAAATTTGGGGCATGTTGGATGGGGTTTTCAATTGAAAAACGGCTTAGTAAATGTTGGTTCTGTTGAGAATCCAGGTGGAAGTCCTGTTGCACATCCAGGAAATACTGGATTTTGGCAAAAAACAGTGAATAATCCTTTTGAAGAAATGGGGAGTCGTGTATCTTATCATCCGCGGTATGATTTTTATAAAGAAATTGAAGTGGCAAATTTTAATGAGGATTTAGCTTTGTCTACTGTAGAATGGGTATCACAACAAGGATATATAGCAGCTAAAGCAAATTGTATGGATTTTGTTTTTCGCGTTTTAAGTGGTTATGGGGCAAATTTGCCGGACCCTTCTCAATTAGGTAATTGGATTCCTAATGATTGGTTCAATAAAGTTCAACCTGAAAATTACTATTGGATTATGTTTCGTCAATTTCCTATCGACATTAGTATGTATGAAGATATTAATGGCCATGGGGAATGTTACTTAATTCAAGG
>CALNBV010000019.1 GCA_937874515.1 uncultured Paenibacillaceae bacterium
AGAGTTCTAACTCAAGCCCCCACTGAAAAGATTCACCTCAGTGGGGGTAGTTGACTGTAACTCTATTGAAATTTTAACGGTTAAAAAATCAGACCTTATAGAAACTTGTTAATTTAACACCTGATGAATATGAAACATTATTCGTCGGGTGTTTTTTCGTTTTCAGACACATTTAACAGAAGTTCACTCTTTAAAAATTAAAGCCAAATAAGAATATCTACTGTCTAATAAGCAATGAAAAAGTTTTAAGTGGAGGTATTCGTAATGAAAAATTTTATTTTACTTGTTCTTTTTATCGCTCTTCCATTGGGACTAATTGCTTGTACTGAAAAAAATAAAGGTGAGAGTATAGCCCAAGACGATGTTAAGCAAGTCGTATGGAACCAATTAAAAACAGAAGATAAAGAACGAATTGATGGAACTTGGAAAGATGCAATGGTTTCTAAAATTACTTTGAGAGAAGATATGATGAGTCTGGTAGAGGATAAATCCTATGCTGGAAAAGAAGTATATTTGATTAATTTTCCTACAATGGACAATTTTGAACCAAATCATATGGTTGTTTATGCGGATCTAGAGAACTATGACTTCATTGGTTACGGTCTTGTAGAATAATAAGCCTTGTTTTTTAAAACAGTATCGGGGTGTTGAATTTATGAAGAGAGTGATTTTGCCAATAATTCTATTAATCTTTATGATGACAGATATAGCAAATGCCAGATTGTCAGTTATTCCACCTCATGAAATGATTAGTAATTCTGGCTATATCATTGTTGGTACAGTTATCGAAAAAAACTATAGTGAAAATCATAGGGAAGTAAGAATCTCAATTGAATCATCTCTGAAAGGCAACATAAATGAGGAGGAACTTGTTTTGGAGTTAGATAAACCACCCATGTATGGATGGCTTAATTTTGATTTTCCCGAAGAAGGAACAAGAGTTTTTGTTCTGATGCAGAGAGCAAAAGGATATTTTCTCACAGGTGATGCGAACAGTGTTTCCGTAATTAAAAATAATAGCAATGTTGAATTATACAATGGTAAAAGTATGAACAATTTTACAATAAAACAGTACGAGGATGCCTATACCTCATTTTTTAAGGAAAACTTTAAACAAGATCATAGTAAAAAGGATACTGAATCCCCAAAAAATAGTTGGTTTGGGTATGTTTTTGGAGCAATTCTATTAATCGTATTCTTATCTTTTTTAGCAAAAGGAAAGGATAAACAATTAAAAGCTGACAAATAAATTTGGTATATCGGTTACCTCTACTCATAATTCCTTTGTTTTAATGTCAGGAGCTTGCCTGATTAAATTACAGGGAAAAGATCGTTTAAGGAGAATTAGAGATTAAAGAAAGAGTCAGGATTAGGAGGCAATTATGGAGAGAAAACTCGTGAAAAGTGCAATATATACTTTTATTGCATCGTTTTGTTTATTTTTGGCTTTTTTAGATCAAAATCCAACTGTTCAAACCGCTGATGGAATGTTTACTTCTATACATATTGAATTAGGTGATTTCTTTTTAATGATAGTAAAATACTCGATCAGGATTACATTTGCTGTGGTTTTGATTGTATTTTTAATAGAGATTATTAAGAAAAGAAAGAATGCATAGTACATATGTACACTATTTTAGAGGAATTCCTAGAGTTAAAAAAAATATTAAAATCCTTCGATGGGCTCGAAAAAAAATATAATTGGCTACTTACTGATTTAGATTGGTATTGTCCAGAAGATTGCATTCATTATTTTGCGGATGATCGTATTTTTAATAGTAATAGTGACCGCCTTAATACTTATTGGATTACAGGTGAAAACCTCACAAAACTTGCTAATGTTCAAAATGTATACTTTATATGGGGAGTTTTTTCTGCATTCTATAAAGAGGAAATCATCGATTTAGATACTATTAAACCCTATGCTGATGGAAATCCGAACTTTTGGGTGAAAAATCCAAAAATACAACATCCGAAAGCAGTTGTTGAATTAGTATTGTGGGATTCATCGTCGATATTGTTACTAAGTAAAGATGATGAAATAACTAATACGTTCAGAAATTCTTTTAAAGGATGGCAAGACTTAAATAATTACAATTAATCATAGAGTTAGAATCAAAAAATTATTAAAGAGTTAAAGGATATGAGGTTATTTTTATGATGGACTACATCTAGGGGGCCTTTCCAACTCCATGGTATTCAATTCAGGGGTAATTCATTTTTTAGAGGTTATTATTTCTTTGAATCTATAAGCCAATAAGGTAAAATATAGGTAAATTAGAGGAGGTGGTTTGGAATGCGTTGGGAAGAGGTACGTGAAATATATCCAGATCAATTTGTTTTACTCCAGTCTTTGAAATCATACGTGGAAGCTGATAAAAAATATGTAGAAGAGGTGGCTATTGTTCGTCCTCTTGAAGATGAACAGGAGGCAACAAGGGAACTTTTAAAGGCAAAAGGAAATTGCTTTGTTTATCATACATCAAAACCGTCTATTGTAATGGAAATTATTCGTAAACCAAATATTAGAGGGAAGGCGAATAGTGAAAATGGAATACATTGATGGGTTATTACATTCTTCTATAACTATTAATTATCAAGGAAAACAGAAAAATATTGATCATGTTATAGTTGACACAGGTGCTGCTAGAACAATTATTTCCGCAGATGAAGTTTTTGATCTTGGAGTTTTTGCAACAGCTAACGATGAGATTAATGTCATGTACGGAATTGGCGGTGAAGACTATTCTTTTCGGAAAATAGTGGATGAAATCCAATTTGCATCATTTAATTCTCAGGAATTTGCAATAGATTTTGGAGAATTAGATGGGGGATTTGGCATAAATGGCATCATAGGTCTAGATATATTGTTATCTGGTAATTTTATTATTGATTTGGATAGTATGGTTATTCATTCAACGATAAGATAGATTTTCGTATTAACTGTTAGTATAAAGACCAACAATTTTATCAACTTCGAATTAAACAACTTTTTTTCTACCTTCCATAAAATAGCCCTTAGTTCCCACTTTAATTCTTTGTTTATGAACTTGCTCTCTCATCTCAGGTGGTCCAGGACTTAACGATTGGTTATTAAAATTACTATTGGAAATAATAAAAGATGGACGATTTATCCACAACATCCCGAGCGAATGGGGTATACAACTGATGAATTATTAAATAAATGGATGTTGCAATCATATAAGATTAAAAATAGAAAATTAAACCAGTATTAGATGGATTTTTCTAGAAGAAGAATTAATCATACTGTTTAAATCCAATAAAAGTAACAATAAATTTATTTAATACTAGAAATGTGTTAGAAACTTGGAACTGACACCATTCATGAAAAAATGATTGAACATAAATAACAGGTCTAAGCTATCTTACTATGTAAAAAAGAGGGACAGCTTGTGCCTTATTTAAACAATAATTTAGTACGAATCTGCTCTATATGAATTCTGAATTTTCATATATTATGAAATTTGCTTCAAATTTTTCATACGTTCCTTTTAGCCTGTTGGACAACCAGGTTATCTAATTCCTTATAAGGTGGCGAAATGAATGGTGAATAACAGTAAACATATCGAAGCGGGCGGAATTATAACCAATTATCACGAGGCAGGACAGGGTGAAAATGTTCTTTTAATCCATGGTTCCGGCCCGGGGGTTACAGCATGGGCCAATTGGGGCAAAGTTTTCCCAGAACTCTCTAAGAGCTTCCATCTTTATGCTCCTGATCTCGTGGGTTTTGGTTATACCGAACGAAAAGAAGGAGTGAAATATAATGTAGATGTATGGGTTGATCATTTGATCTCCTTTATTGAAACATTAAATATAGCACCCTTATGTATTGTGGGTAATTCATTAGGCGGAGCGTTGGCCTTACATCTTTCTTATCGTCGTCCAGATTTAGTGAAGAAAGTTGTTTTAATGGGTGCTGCTGGTATCCGTTTTGAAATTACAAAAGGGTTGGATGATGTATGGGGTTACACCCCTTCCCTAGAAAATATGGGGAATTTAATTAAAACTTTTTCTTATGGCCAAGAGTTTGCCAATAACGAAACTTTAATTAAAATGCGCTATGAAGCAAGTATTCAAGATGGGCTACAAGAGGCCTTTTCTTCCATGTTCCCAGCTCCTCGCCAGCAACATGTTGATGCCATTGCATTATCAGAAGATCAATTAAGAGAAATTAAGACACCTATGCTGTTAATCCATGGCCGGGAAGACCAGGTTATTCCTGTTGAATCTACCAGCTGGCGTTTAAGCCAAATCTTAGAAAATGCCGAATTGCATGTATTCTCTAAGTGTGGACACTGGACACAAATCGAAAAAGCCAAACCTTTCGTTAATTTGGTTACGAATTTCTTTCAAGAATAAAAGATTTATTTAAAATGAAAAGGATGAATTGTTCCTTCTGCGAGCAATCATCCTTTTTTTATTTGGAAAGTAAATCAATTTTAAATAAGTTAATGGTAAAATTAGTATAGAAAAGTTTAGAAATTTATTTAAGAAGGGCAGTGAGGAAATGGGTATGCAAAAATGCGAACAATGCAATTCTTCCTTTTCTGGAGTACACTATTTAAATCCCTTTGGATTGCATATAGGCCTATTCAATGTGAAAAATGTGGGACAATACATAATCTTATTTTTTCTTCAAGAATGATTGTAACTTTTTTAACGATTATTCCAATGTTCATCTTTATTTTCTTTTTTTCAAACCCAAATGAGTTAGTTTTTAATATAATAGTCAGCATTTTAATCGCTGTTGTTTTTTCTTTTTTCCTGCCTTTTTTGGTTAGATATTCGTCACAAATAAAATAGTAGAATAGATATTATGTTAACAAAATCTACAACTATTTACAGATAGTTATACTAGAAATGATATTTAGAATTGTTATAGTTAAAGAAGGTAGAAAAATAAAATAGGAGGCAACCAAATGAAGAAACGACTATCTATGATTTTAACAACCAGCATTTGTTTGCTGATCTCTAGTACTGTTTTGGGTGCTTCAAATTTTACAGACATTAACGATTCTTATGCAAAACAGGAAATTGTCACCCTTCATCAAGATGGTTACATTGATGGGTATGATAATCAAAACGGTACCTACAGCTTTAAACCTAAAAATGAGATTACTCGACAGGAATTTGCGAAGATGTTGGTAAAAGCAGTAGGTTTAGTAGAAAATCGTGCAGCTTGTACGTTTACCGATGTGGATGATTGGGCAAAAGGATACGTTGGTGCTCTATTTGAAGCAGGTATTACGGAAGGGATTTCCGGTACGGAATTCGGAGCAAAAAATAAGTTAACCCGTGAACAAATGGCAACCTTCTTTGTTAGAGCCATGGGGATGGAAAAACGGGCTGAAGATTCAAAGGTGAAATCAACTTTTAGTGATCGATGGGAAATCAGTGATTATGCTAAATCAAATGTGGCCTTTGCTCAACAAATTGGCTTAATCGGTGGGGTAGGCGATAATAAATTTGATCCTGGATCCTACTCTCAACGCCAGGCAGTAGCCCGCTTAATGTATGAATTAATTTATAATTTCGAAGAAAAATATGTACCTAAAATTCTTTTATTAGAAAATAAAACGGCCTTACAAGCTAATGTAAATGACGATGGAACCTATACTGTTGTATATCCTGAAAGCGGAGGGGCATTTACTGAAGACCAAATCACTTTTACTTTAGAGGAGTTTAACAAAGGGTATAATGTGATTTATGAGGCATACCATCAATTGGTTTTGGCCCCTATTGGAAAAGAAGAATGGACAACATTGACTGCTGAACAAAAAGGTGTGTTTGTACAATTAGTTGTTGTATCCTGGAATTTGGAACATAGCCCGAATGCTTTACCAGAGGTAGTGACTGCTTCACAAGAAAACATGGCAAAATTTATGCAAATGTTTATTGTAGAAACCGATGAATTCTTTAATGATCCAACCAATGCAGATACAAAATTATATGAAAATAAATTAATAGAATTAGTGAATCAGACCTATGAAAACATGGACATTGATCCTGGTACGGATCCTGATCCAGAACCAGAACCTGAACCAACGGGTACATTGCCTATCCTAGGTAATTTATTGCCTGGTCTTTTAGGGTTACTAACTGGAATATTTAAATAAAGAAAACAATTCTTTAAGTGTAAAACAAAAGCTGCCGATCCTAGTTCGGCAGCTTTCTTTATCGTTTAATTTATTATAAGACCGTAAGGTCAAAGTCAAGATGCTAATGAATCAAATCAGTTGCCTTTTTGCGAGCCAAAACGAGGGAAATTGAAAGAAGGGCGAAAAAAGCCTTCAACCGTAAAGGAAAGCGTTAGCTTTCTGATCGGCGCATCCTTTATTTCTTTTACCCAGATGTTTTGAAGGCGCGCCCGGATTGAAGTTTCCCGTCAGTTTAAGCTTCATTGTTGGCGAGGAACTGGCATTGATTTGATTCATAGTATCTCTTTTATTTCCCGATTTCATTGCTTATGTTCTTTGGAACGATATGGAAGCGGGCTAAGGTATTGTATAACCTTTTCACAACCCCAGGCATGTACTGCACTTCCCGGGCATCCATTCCTTTTAGCCAGAACAGGGTAAGAATGTAGGCAGATACAGATACAGCACCCACGACAATGGATTCAATTCCATAGAAGAGAAAATCAGGCATGGGTACGAAGGGTTTCAATTTTAACCCCAGGTACACGATGGCAGCTCCACTGATTGATAAAGTAAAGGAAGCGCCGATTAACCCTGACCATTTCCTTCCCATAATTTCTAAGGAAGTATATTTGTTGATGGTCCAGATGTTGAGAATCATGATGACCATAAAGCAAAGGGTCGTTGCCAGGATGATTCCGAAGATTCCCATGAAAGGGGTAAAGAGATGGTTTCCAATCCATTTCACCAGAATACCGATTAGTACGAAAAGGACAGGCTGGTTAATTTTCCCCAGACCATGCAAGATACTGGTAGAAGTCATCATCATAATTTGAAAAATGGTGCCAAAGGACAGGAAGGCAATGATATAAGAAGCCCGCATGAAAATTTCTGGGGTGTTCTTAAATAAGAATCCGTTGACAGGCAATGCGCCTATTGTTAAAAAGAGGGCGGCTGGAACCCCGGTTAATAAGGATAAGCGTAAAGCCAAAGAACTCATTCGTTGCACTTCGTTTTCATCCTTGCGAGAGTGGGCAGCAGCCACAATGGGCAGGATGGATGAACTGAGAGCCACTGCTAGAATAATAGGCAATCCAGCGAGAGACTGGGCGCTTCCGTTGAGAATCCCCATGTCTTCCATGGCAGCTCGATAGCCTGATAACTGATGGGTAAAGAAGGTTAAAGGCACCATGAGGGTTTCCCCTTTTTGTTCCATGGGTACTTTTAAATCTTCATTTCCCAGTTGAATGTTTTCCTTTAAGGATAGGCCCATGGTTAGCTCGTTTCGTGAGTAAATGGCTGTTTGGGTAGATTCATCCCATTGGACCGAACCGCCAAGAGCTTCAGCTACGGGTACTAAAGGCACCATGGTGTGTTGCCCTTTGGTATAAGGAACTTCAGGCAAGGTAATAGAAGTTCCCCCGACAGTGGCTTCTTTATTGTTCACGTTAAAAACAAGGTGTTCATCTTTCGGTGTTAATAACCGCAATCCTGTAGAAGAGTCAATAAAGTAAAGCATGGTCACCGTAAGAGAAGCAATGGTAATAGGAATTGATAATTTTAGTAATTGCTTATAAATCCTTCGTGTGGAAAGTCGGGTCACCTGTTTTTGTTGTTGCAATTGTTTTAATTGCAAGGGGCGATTTTTCTTATAGTAATACAACATAACCCCAAGGGCTGCTAAACTTCCTGTCACCGCACCGAAAGAAGCACCGGCCACAGCCACCTCTTTACTGAAGTTGAGGCTGAGTAAAATAATCGGCAAGGTTACAGCGGTAAACACCCGCAAAATCTGTTCGTTTACCTGTGAAATTCCCGTGGGATGCATTTGCTGCAACCCTTGAAAATAGCCCCGCATGATGGAAATCACGGGAAAAAACAACATGGCTGGCGCAATGGCTTGAATGGCCAGGGTAGCCTGTGGGGCCAGGGCGATATTGTTGGCATAATAGGATGCGAACATATACAGGAAGGCCGTCATAAAAAGCCCTGACATCAGGGCGAAATTCCGGGATGCTTTATACATTTGATAGGCTTCATGGTATTTACCCAGGGCCGTGTATTCAGAAATTTGTTTGGCCAGGGCAGTGGGAATGCCCAGGGTAGCCACAATTAACAACATGCTGTATATATTATAGGAAATACTGTACAAGTTCATGCCATCGTTCCCCATGATGTGTTGCAGGGGAACCCGCTGCACGACCCCTAACATGCGGGCAACGATGGCGGCAATGGTTAAGATAATGGTTCCTTTAACTAAAGAATTTCTCGACATAGACCATTCCTCAAATTAGTTTTTTGGTTTCATTTAATTTTCGCAGTATAGATGCATCCGGTGTAATATATAGGGTTTTCTGATGATCGTAAGTGACAAAGCCGGGTTTGGCTCCCCGCACCTTTTTCACATGGCGCACCAGGGTATAGTCCACAGGCACCTGGCTGGAGTTTTTCCCTTTGCTATAATAGGAAGCCAGTTGGGCCGCTTCATAAAGGGTTGCATCCCCAAATGTATTGCTGCGGATGATGACATGGGAGCCAGGGATGTCTTTCGTATGGAGCCATGTATTCTCATCATCGGCAATTTTATGGGTTAAATAATCGTTTTGTTTATTATTTTTTCCAACAATAATGTGAATGTTTTCGCTGGAGGTATATTGTTCCAGGGTAGGCTTCCTAGGCGCTGTTGTTTTTCGTTGCCCTTTTTTATTGCGATTTTTTAAATAGCCTTCCTCAATTAATTCCTCCTGAATTTCTTCCAGATCTTTAAGCCCGGCTCCTTCTAGCTGTTGCAAAATAGTATCCAGGTAATCCACTTCCTGCTGGGCCAGGGCCATTTGTTGATCCACAAATTCTAAACTTTTTTTGGCTTTATTGTACTTTTTAAAGTAGGCCTGGGCATTTTCCGAAGGAGTAGAACTTGGGTTTAATGAAATGGTGAGGAGGGTAGGTTCTTCCTCATAGTAGTTGTATACTTCAACCTCTGTCTGTCCTCGTTGTATTTGATATAGATTAGCTGTGAGCAATTCCCCATATAAACGGTACTTCTCTCCCTCTAGAGCCTCTTCTTTCGTTTGTTGCAGTTTCTCAATTTTCGTTGCATTTTTGTTTCGTTCATTGTTCAGGAAACGGATGAAATTGTGCATTTTCTGCTTCACAACATCTTGTTCCGCTTTCTCCTGATAGAAGGCTTCCAGGCAATCACTTACTGTTGCATAAGTTTCTTTGGTATACCCTTGCAGGTGATTCAGGGGAACCACTGAAAAAGCAGGCTTGTTTCCTCCATAATAAATGGCTGGCTCATACTGATGTTCTTTCACAGGGGTGATGACACTGCTGAAGGCTTCCCATAAGGCCTCCCGGGTAGATAGCCCAGCCCTGTGGACAATCTCTTTGCCAATCTGGGGGCTCAATCCGGTAAAGCTTGCAACCAACTGCTTTTCAATTTTCCCTTCATTTAAATGAAGAAGTTTAATAAAGGTTTCCTCGTCCCCTATCAGGGGGTTCACTTTGTTCTGGGGGGGCGGGGGAAGATAGGGCCTTCCTGGAAGAACCACCCTGTAACTGCTAATGGCAGGGGTGACATGTTGAATCCCATCAATGATGGTATTGCTTTTTTTATCCACGAGTATGACGTTGCTATGCCGTCCCATAATTTCAATAATTAATTGCTTCGTTTGGTCATCTCCCAGTTCATCACGCTTGATGATGTCCATGGTAATCACCCGTTCCATTCCCTCCTGGCGAATCCCTTCAATTAATGCACTCTCACAGTGTTTACGCAATAGCATGCAAAACATAGGAGGTTCTGTAGGATTTGTAAAGGATCCATTGGTTAAATAAATGCGAGGATAGGTTGGATTTGCTGATATTAGTAATTTATGATTTTTTCCCCCACAGCGAATTTGAAAGATTAAATCTGAAGGGGAGGGCTGATAGATTTTATTGATTCGACCCCTCTCTAGATTGTCCGCCAATTCACGGACCATGGCCCGGGTTACAGTTCCGTCAAAAGCCATTCCATTCACCTCATTCCACAATAGGAATAGTATAGCATTTTTTTCTGCTTGTCTGAATAAGGTTTAAAAGAAGGCCTGATAGCAGTAAAGGAGGTTAAACGGGTGGAGCGACAGGGGAACTGGTATAATTACAGTAATGATGAAGTGGTGCGGATCTTAAAAACTGATCAAGTGGAAGGGCTGAACCAGGCTGAGGCCAAAAAAAGGTTGGATCATATTGGGAAAAATGTGTTGGCTGAAAAAGCCAATATGTCTCCAATCCTTCTCTTTTTAATGCAATTTAAGGATTTTATGGTGCTCATTTTACTGGGGGCGACCATCATTTCTGCTTTTCTAGGGGAATATATTGATGCGGTGGCTATTGTTTCCATCGTCATTGTGAACGGGATCCTGGGATTTCTACAGGAATTCCGGGCAGAACGGTCCCTGGCCGTTTTAAAAGAATTGACTGCACCCATGGCCTATTGCATTCGGAATGGAAAACTGCAACATATTCCTGCAAAGGATTTGGTGCCCGGGGATTTGGTGTATTTGGAAAGCGGGGACCGGATTCCAGCAGACCTTCGTTTTCTTACCGCCAATGGTCTCCATGTGGAAGAATCCACGTTAACAGGGGAGTCTGTTCCTATTTTAAAAATTGATCGATCCGTTAATGGGGACAACCTGCCACCTGCAGACCAGATTAACATGGGATTTATGGGAACCATGGTCACCCAGGGGACTGGATATGGTGTGGTGATTAGCACCGGGATGATGACGGAAATGGGAAAAATTGCGGGGCTTATTCAAAACACAGAAACCATGCAGACCCCTTTGCAACAAAAGTTAGAGCAATTAGGAAAAATATTAATTGTGGTGGCTTTATTTTTAACTGCCCTTGTAGTAGTGGCAGGAATTTTACATGGCCATAACATTTATAATATGTTTCTTGCCGGGGTAAGTTTAGCGGTTGCTGCCATTCCTGAAGGGTTGCCTGCCATTGTTACTGTGGCCCTGGCCCTTGGGGTGCAACGGATGATTAAGCGAAAAGCCATTGTCCGAAAACTGCCTGCTGTTGAAACCCTAGGTAGTGCCAGTGTCATATGTTCTGATAAGACAGGAACACTGACCCAGAATAAAATGAACGTTACCCATATTTGGGCGGATGGGGAACTCATTGAAGTAACCGGGACAGGTTATAAACCAGAAGGAGAGTTTTTTGAGGGGAAAACTAGAATTCATCCCAGCAAAAAAGGAACCCTGGAAAAGGTTCTTCTCTTTAGTACCCTGTGTAACAATGCTCGTTTAGAAAAAGAAGGGAAAGATTGGACGGTCATGGGGGACCCCACAGAAGGGGCGTTGCTGGTTGTAGGGGAAAAGGGAGGGTACCGCCTGCAAGATTTGCAAGGCCAATGGAAACGGGTTTATGAATATCCCTTTGATTCCACTAGAAAAATGATGAGTGTTCGTCTGCAACAACCATCAGGCAAAGAGATGCTGACCACGAAAGGGGCCCCCGATGTGTTACTCTCCCGGTGTACCCATGTCTTCATTCATGGAAAAGCGGAGCCTCTTACCCCTACCTATAAACGGCGTATTCTCCAGGCCAATGAGGCCATGGCCAAAAAAGCTTTACGGGTGTTGGGCATGGCTTATCGGGAGAGTGTGCGAGGAGAAAATGTAGAGGATGAGAACGTCGCTGAGCGCAATCTTGTCTTTCTCGGTTTAATTGGCATGATAGATCCCCCTCGCAAAGAAGTAAGAGAGGCTATTCGGAAATGTCGCAGGGCGGGAATTAAAACGGTTATGATTACGGGAGATCACCAGAAAACCGCAGAAGCCATAGCCAACCAGTTAGGAATCCTTCCTCCCAACGGGTTGACATTAAATGGACAGGATTTATATAATATGTCAGATAGTGAGTTTGAGGAAATCGTGGAAGATGTATTTGTCTATGCCAGGGTTTCTCCGGAACACAAATTACGAATTGTCAAAGCATTGCAGCAAAAAGGACATGTAGTGGCCATGACAGGGGATGGCGTTAATGATGCCCCTGCCATTAAGGCGGCAGATATTGGTATTGCCATGGGTATTACTGGAACAGATGTCACGAAAGAAGCGGCTTCCTTAATTTTAGCTGACGATAATTTTGCCACCATTGAAGCATCTATTGAAGAAGGACGGACAATATACGATAATATACGTAAATTCATTCGCTATCTATTGGCATCCAATGTGGGGGAAATTCTGGTGATGTTTTTTGCAATGCTAGCGGGATTGCCCTTGCCCCTGGTGCCCATTCAAATTCTCTGGGTGAACCTGGTGACAGATGGCTTGCCAGCCCTGGCCCTTGGTGTGGACCAACCTGAGGCAGCCACTATGCAAAGAGCGCCCCGTTCCCGCACAGAAGGGGTATTTGCCCGAGGATTGGCTACAAAAATCATTACCCGAGGATTTTTAATTGGTGGGGTTACCCTGTTTGCTTTCTGGCTACCCTATATGCAAAATCCCGGTGATTTGGCCCGGGCGCAAACCATTGCCTTCGCGACCCTGGTGATGGCTCAATTAATCCATGTTTTTGATTGTAGAAGCGAGATTTCTATTTATAGCCGAAATATAATGGAGAATAAATATTTAGTATTAGCTGTTATATCTTCGATTTTATTAATTTTGCCGGTAATTTATATGCCCCGGCTTCAGCTTATTTTCAAAACAGTCCCACTTACCATAATGGAATGGGGATTCATCCTGGCCCTTGCTGCCATACCAACCTTTGTAGCAGGCTTCTTTTCCTGGATTAGAGCCAGGTCTTACCGGAGCGAAAGGTGTGAAAACAATTGAATTTCTCCAAGATGAACGGACTGGGCAACGACTTTGTCGTCGTTGCCCATTTTCAACAAACACCAGGGAATGCCCCGGAAATGGCGATGCAATTATGCAATCGTCATTTTGGTGTAGGTGCCGATGGACTGGTCTTCATCCTTCCTTCTACGAAGGGGGATTTTCGCATGCGGATCTTTAATGCGGATGGATCAGAGGCAGAACAATGCGGAAATGCCATCCGTTGTGTTGCGAAGTATATTTACGACCATGGCATGAGTCAAAAGGATCGATTAAACATCGAGACTTTGGCAGGTATTCAGGCCATCACCCTGGAAGTGGATCATGAAAAGGTGTCAAGGGTGACGGTGGATATGGGTGCTCCCATTTTAAAAAGTGGGGAGATTCCAGTGGCCAGTGAAGGAGATGAAATCATTAACCACCCCATTGAAGTAGAAGGGCAACAGTTTTTCTTTACAGGGGTGTCCATGGGAAATCCCCATGGGGTCATTTTCGTGGAGAATGCCAGAGAGTTTGATGTGGAAAAATGGGGGCCTCTTTTAGAAACCCATCCTATCTTTCCACGTAAAGCCAATATTGAATTTGTTACGGTCCATACCCAGGATGAGATGGATATGCGGGTATGGGAACGGGGATGTGGGCAAACCCTGGCCTGTGGTACCGGAGCCTGTGCAACGGTGGTTGCCGGGGTACTCACAGGGAAAACCCAGCGTAGGGGACTGGTTCATTTAAAAGGCGGGGATTTAGAAATAGAATGGAATGATCAAGATGGCCATGTCTATATGACAGGTCCTGCCGAAGAAGTATTTACGGGTAATTGGTTAAAATCCTTCTAATTTATTGCTGACAGGAGGTGTATTCTATGGTCTTCAGCATGACTGGTTATGGCCGTTATGAGATTACTCTCGAAGATGCCCAAATCCTTGTAGAAATGCGTTCTGTAAATCATCGTTTTAATGAAGTTTCCATACGCATGCCAAGGGAATTATACATTTATGAAGATGCTGTAAGAAAGAAAGTATTAAACCATATTCGTCGGGGAAGAATAGATGTATTTATAACCCTCGAGGCACAGACCCAATCCTCCCTTTTACAAGTAAACTGGGATTTAGCCAATCAATATTATGCCATTTCTCAGGAAATGGGAGACAAGTTCCAATTAGCGGGAGAATTGTCCTTAAAGGATATGATGTCCCTGCCTGAAGTAGTGCAAGTTCAAGAAAGCGAAACTCAGATTGAGAAATACCAGGGCCCATTGTTACAGGGTGTTGAACAGGCTGCCATTCTCTTAAAAGAGATGCGCCAGAAAGAAGGCGAAGCCCTTTCTGTTGATTTGTTAAAACGGATGCGTTATATGAAAGGGATTGTAGATTACATTAAGGGGATTTCTTCTAAAGTGGCAGATTTCTATCGGGAGAAAATTTCCCAACGAGTCCGGGAATACATAGGAAACCATATTCAGGTGGATGAAGGGCGACTGCTAAATGAAGTGGCCATTTTCTCAGAAAAGGCAGATATTACAGAGGAGTTAACCCGGTTGGATAGCCATTTCAGCCAATTTGCCCACATTCTGCAGGAAGATGAGCCCATCGGCAGAAAGTTAGATTTTCTTGTGCAGGAATGCCATCGGGAAATCAATACCATTGGTTCCAAAGCCAATGATTTAGAAATAAGCCAACAGGTCATTCTCTTAAAATCTGAATTAGAAAAAGTGAAAGAACAGGTGCAAAATATAGAGTAAAGAAGTAAAATAGAGCATTATAGAACAAACTAGAGAACATGCAATTTTCGGGAGAAAAAGGAGGCTTTCACCTGTGGCCATCAAGCTGATTAATATCGGATTTGGTAACATCGTTTCAGCTAATCGCATTATATCTATTGTAAGTCCCGAATCTGCACCCATAAAACGGGTGATTCAAGAGGCCAGGGATAATGGAACGTTGATTGATGCCACCTATGGTAGAAGAACACGGGCCGTTATTATTACAGATAGCGATCATGTGATTTTATCTGCGGTTCAACCGGAAACGGTTGCTAACAGGTTAACAGCGAAAGACGGAGATCCCGACGAATAGGCGGAGGGTTAATATGAAAGAGATTTTCGAAAAAGGGTTATTAATCGTTCTATCTGGTCCTTCTGGCGTGGGGAAAGGTACGGTTTGTGCAGCTTTGCGGAAACGAGAAAATGAGAATTTGATCTACTCTGTATCTGCTACCACCCGTCAACCCCGGGAAGGGGAGAAGG
>CALNBV010000020.1 GCA_937874515.1 uncultured Paenibacillaceae bacterium
GGAACCAATGGAAAGATCAATACCTCCGGTAATAAGTACAAACGACTGCCCGATTCCTATGATCAGTATGGGGGCTACCTGCCTGAGCAGGTTCACCGTATTATCCCGTGAGAAAAATAGTGGATTGATAATACCGAACACAATGACCATAATGATCAATGCCACGGAGACCGATATTACCTGACCCATGCCACGGATTGCCAAAAGCCTTTTAATGATTGGCCGTTTATTTGTTTCCATATACCGCTGCCTCCTGTCTGGACTGGTATTTCGTAGCCAGCCCAAGAATGTTATCCTGCGTTGCTTCCTGTACGCTAAGCTCTCCTGTTATTCTGCCGTCGCACATGACTATGATCTTATCAGCCATTCCAAGTACCTCGGGCAGCTCAGAGGATACAAAGATTACTCCGATGCCCTCCTGCTTCAGCTTATTCATCAGGTTATATATTTCAACCTTTGCAGCGACGTCAATTCCCCTCGTCGGCTCATCAAAGATTACGATTTTCGCCATCCTATGTTTAAAAAGATGTTTCTCTTAACTATCCCTGTGTTGATTGGAAGTACTGTTGACCAGATCAATGTGCTGGTGGATCGGTTGTTAGCCTCTTTTCTTGAGGAAGGGAGCGTTTCGGCCCTCAACTATTCCTACAGGTTGAATGCCCTTTTTACCAGCCTCTTTGCTTCCTCCATTGGCGTAGTCATTTATTATGCCACATCCACTGCGGGAGCAGAAAAAGACTACGAGAAGCTGAAAAAACAATTGTATGTGGGGTTAGAGTTAATCATCCTTCTTGCTCTTCCCATTTCCATTGGCATTTTAGCCTTTGCGGGGCCTATTGTGAAAGTGGTGTTTGAACGGGGGGCTTTTGACCCAGATGCTTCTGCCATGTCTGCCTATGCTTTAACCTTTTATTGTTTGGGCATCATGGGGGTAATGATGCGGGATTTATTAAGTAGGACATTTTATTCCCTGCAAGACACAAAAACGCCTATGAAAAATGGTGTTGTGGCCGTTCTTTTAAATATAATTTTAAGTGTAATCCTGGTTAATTTCATGAAACTTGGTGGTCTGGCATTAGCCTTTGCTATTTCTCTTAATTTTTCTGGGTTCATGTTATATTTATTATTAAATAGAAAAATTAAAATTGATTTTCACAAACGGATTGGCCTATCCTTTTTGAAGGGCATTGTTGCGGCAACAGGCATGATTGTGCCCGCATACTTTCTCTATCCCTATTTGTTTTCCCTGGGAACCAATACAAATAGCTGGAGAATGGTTGCCCTGTTCACAACCGTCGTAATTGCAACGATCATTTACCTTGTGTTGGTTTACTTCTTTAAGTTTGAAATTGTGGAAATGTTAAAGGAGAAAATCAAGGGGAAATTCGGCAAAGTTAGGGATGTTGGTAACAGATGAACAAAGATATCTGGATGAAGTTGTTTTTGGTTTCCGCGGTATTAGGGATGGCTGTCAGTTATCAGAAGGTATTTCTTATGCATGTTGTCCTGGTCCTTTTTGCGGTCATTTTGATTATCCCCCCATTACGGGCCAGGTCCAATTTTCATTTTAAAAAACAAGAGACCATGTTGCACTGGTTTCCCTTGTTCATGCTTGCCTGGTACTCGATCATGACCTTAGGGTCAGACCATTTAGGCCACTCGATGAAATATCTTTTTTATGTGGAAAATGGATTGGCTATTATTATGCTTATTGTTTATTATACAGAGAACTTAGAGTATCAGAAGAAGGTTTTCCAGACCTTAGCATGGATCTTTATTATTGAAATGGTCATCTCTTTGTTGGAAATGTATACGAAGTTCCGTATGCCATTATCGCCCTTTTCTCCCTATTTGTCTTTCTTTGGGCGGGAATATAACCCGGGTTTCGATGTGGCCATTATGGAGGATACACCTACTGGGTTCCATTGGAATCCCAATGATTTGGCCATTGCCATGACATTGATTTTCCCCTTTTTCATGCTCGCAAAAAGATGGTGGGTCCAGCTGGCCGGCATCATTGTCATTTTCCTCATTGTCATTGCTGATGATTCCAGGGGAAGTTTGATTTCTTTAGTTGTAATGACGGTGTTGTCCATTTTATTGTTCCAACGAAAGTTATTAAAGATTGTGGTGCCTTTCATTCTGGTCGCAGGTTTGTTGTCGCCCTTTTTCTATAAGGATATTAAGGATAGCCAGACTTTTATACGGATTCAATATACAATAGAATCAGTGCAGTTATTATTGACAGGTGGGGAAACAGCCTCCAAAAATGCTGCCTATGATTCCTTAGGTTTTCGGCAAAAACTGGTGATGGATGGCATTCAATCGGTCATGGATTCGAAAGGGTTAGGCATTGGCCCTGGAGAAAATATGTATATACACAAAGAATCCCTTGGGCGAGATTATTATGCGCTCCATAATTTCTGGCTGGAACTTTTTGTGGATGGGGGCGTCCTGTTTGGAGTTGCCTTTCTTGTATGGCACTGGTACATGGCCTACCGCTTGTGGCGCATTTCACGCCGGGTAAAAGACCCACTGCTCAATTACTATGCAAAAGCCACCTTCCTGGCCATTGTCGGTTTCTTCTTCTCCGCCATTAGTGCCAGCAGTGTGATTTACTTTCTGCCTATGTGGATTTTATATGGCTTTGCCATAATCACCATACATAATGGGAAGCGGTTAGAAAATATCTAAAATGGATTGTTGATGGGATGGGAGGATACGAAAAAATTATGGAGGCTAATAAGGAAAAGATCAAGGAAACCCTTATGAAGTGGCAATATGGTTGGAGTGTGTTTTGCGGATGGTTGCCAGTAGTGTTTGTTGCATCTATTATTTTCTGGTCGTCTTCCCAACCCTATGAAAAACAGGACATTCGTTCTAATGTATTAAGTTTTATAAGTGCGGATTTTGTTATTACTGAGTTTAGCGATGTTTCCTTTGAATATGCAGGAAAAGAAGTGAGCATCAAGGCCCTTGGGACGGCTGGCTTTGTTGAGTTTTTTGTCCGCAAAGGCGCCCATTTTGTGGTATTCTTCTTCCTGGCCTACCTCGCCTACCGGGCCTTGCGGATTCAAGGTGTAAAAGTGAGCAATGCCATTCTCTACAGCGTATTATTTACAATGATCTATGCCATATCTGATGAGATCCACCAATCCTTTACAGAGAATCGCACCCCCTTGTTAAATGATGTGGTCATCGATTCTATTGGCGGCTTCTTTGGTATTTTAATAAGGGCAATAAAAAGATAGAGTTATAGAATAATAGAGTCTGGGTCCGAAGGACCCGGGCTTTTTTTGTGCTTATCATTTGTATCCCCTTGGGTCAGGAAGAGGGGGTGAGGTGGGGGTGCCGGAAGGCACATATCATCTGTATCCCCTTGGGTCAGGAAGAGGGGATGGTAGGTGTGCCGAGAGGCACTTATCATCTGTATCCCCTTAGGTCAGGAGTAAGAGGTGAAGAGGGTGCCGAAAGGCACATATCATCATTACCCATTAGGCCAGATAGTAAGTGATGGAAATTTAATAGCATACGATAGATGTTTTCTATTTTATTGTTCCTATTATCTAGTCTTATTTGATTCATATGGAAATATATTGGTAACAATAGGATTTGAGGTGATCAAGTGAAGAATAGTAATGGAAATGACAATAATACATCTACTAATTATATTGATTTAAATAAACATCTAAAATATAATTTTGCTAACAATAAGGAAGGAGATGGAAAAATGGTTACAGCCGAGAAGCAGGAAAATATGATTACAATTCGGTACGATGGTGATGAATGGGTTTCTCCTAATAAGGCTGCTGGTCTCCTTCGAATAGGTTCGGTTAATAATGTAAAACGTTTAATAGAAAATGGGAGGTTAGAAGCTAAAAGATTCGATGGTAAATGGATACGCATTAGTATGAGATCAATAAAAAGTTTAATAGTTCACAAAGATGATGAACTGAAGGGAATGCAAAAATTTATTAGGCTTTTAGATGAAATTGATGAAGTTGGAAGGGAATTATCACCAGAGGAGATGGATGACCTATCGATGAGACAAGTTGGGACTCTGCCATGGGAGAAAGAAGAGAAGCATATTTAATAAAAGCTTTATGCGATACAAGTGTTTTAGTTCCTCCTGGTATTCGAAAAAAATTAGTTATAGAGGATGATAAGAATATAAAAGGTGCTATGAAGATTGCTAGAGAAGAAATTAATAATTTATTAAAAAATCAGAAGCGTCCTTTTTAAAATTGATGAAGTAAGTCTGGATTCAATGAAGAATCCGGGCTTTTTTTGTGTTTATCATCTGTATCCAGTTGGGTAGGAAGAAAGCTAAAATTATAAAGGGGAAAAATGTATTATAATTACTAATAAATACAACTTATTTAAAGTATCGAGTAGCGAAAGAAACTTACAGCCATTGATTTAGAAACCTAAACCTTAATTAAGGAGGCGATTTTAATGGCATTACGTAAAGAAGATCTTCATAAATTAATTGATGATAATCCTTTAAGCCAAGAAGAAAAAAAACAACTGGAGAGTGAAGGATATATAACTGGGGAGGAAGCCAGGGTGAATTCGGGTTACAAGTTGATTTACCATAGAGAAGCTGTGAAATTTTTGTCCAGACAAGAAAAATCAACACAGGATAGAATCGCACATGGTTTAAGGGGGCTATTACAAGTTCGTTGATATGCGTGACATTGGACGGGCAATGGTTTGGTTAGGAACTTATCAAGAACCTGAAAATGATAATAACATCTTATTGCTTAAAGGATTCGATACAACTTGGAATCAATTAAAGACAGCTATAGATAATGCAACTAGGAAGATTTCCAAAACTATGCACTTGCCAAAAAACTTAACTGAAGAGCAAATGATTGCATATAAATTAACACCTTTTGCAGTGAAAACTTTTACAGTGGAATTGGTTTTCTACGTCACTTTTGAATGGGAACTTTTATGCCGATCCTCAACATCACACTTTCTACATAATTATTTGTTATGGTTTATTTAGTGAGAATAAAACATATGTAGGGAGGATTTATCATGAAGAAAGTTATCGCGTTATTCGCTTTGGTAGTAGCTATGTCTATAGGAACTTCCGCTTTCGCTGCAGGTCGGGATGTTGCTGATTGCGCAAAAATGGACAAGGGTCAATGTGTATCTATGTGTGCGCAGGACATGAACCGTGGAGTTTCTGAGTGCGCTACTTCTACATCTTGTCCAATGACTACAGGATGTCAACAATAATCATAAAAAGAACATTAGAAAAATAATTCGAACCATATATTTTCATGAAAGACGAAAGGATAGCGGTTAATAGCTATCCTTTTTCCTTCCACATCAACACAAAAACATAAACTACAAATAATGGTTCAAGTCGATTTTTTGGTTATCTATTTATTGAATTCATTAACTGGAAGAAGTATTCAGGTTTATGAGTTTTATGTAGGTTATACCATGAATGCAATGTATCTGGTGCAAATACATCTAATTTTTTCAGGACTTCCATCGCAAATTCCAGAGGGGCTACTCCTGATGCAGTAACCAAATTCCCATCAGATACCGCAGGTCCCATCTCATGAAATTTTTCTCCTTTATAATTAGGACAGACCATTTTAATATACTCTAAATTATTGCTTGTATGCTTTCTTGAATCTAGGTATCCCTTATTTGCGAGGGCCTCAGTTGCACCACAAATTGCAGCAACAATAGTACCAAGCTGTAAAGCTTCGCCAACTTTTTTTAAGATAGGTTGATGGATATCTTCTCTCCAGGTAGTCCCTCCAGGTAAAATTAAAAGGTCGTTACTCTCAAGAGTACATGCATCAAGTGAAATATCTGGTTTTATGCTCAGTCCTCCCATCGTAGTAATCATTTCTTTATTAATTCCTACTGTAACTATTTTTAAAGGTGCTACATCTTTTTTGAAATATCTTCCTGAGTTTAGTTCAGCAATTAAATATCCATATTCCCAGTCTGACATTGTATTAAATACATAAAGATAAACTTTTTTTGTTGGCATACAATAACACCCCAATCACAATTGATATAACCTATTATAAGACAACTTCCCTGACAGCTAACGTCAGGGAAGTTATCTTACTTGATGAAATTCTATTAATTCCGACAGAACTTCAATAAGTCTTTTCTTAAGACTTACGGGCTCACTGACTTGAATAGATTTTCCATAGGGTAAAAGTAAATAGG
>CALNBV010000021.1 GCA_937874515.1 uncultured Paenibacillaceae bacterium
CCTGATATTACCCTGGGTGTATGGACTGGATATGACAAAGGGTTTACAGACATTTATACTCAAAGAGCTAAAATTATTTGGGGTAAAATTTTCTCCGAAGTGGTTAATTCTCAACCAAGCATTTCTCCGGCTGGCCGTGGGTTCAGCCAGCCCGGAGGAATTGTATCTAGAACCATTGATAAATCCAATGGATATCTGGCAACGCCTGATTCACAAAACAAATTAAACGAGTATTTCAATTCTAAAAATACGCCAACAAAATATAGCCCAAAACCTGAAGAAAAGGACAAGCCTGATCCAAAAGATAATAAGCCTATTCCGACAAATCCAGATCAACCAGACCAACCACAGGAAAAACCAAACGATGGACAAGTTCCTCCTGATGACTCAACACCTGCAGGAAGAACAAATCCTGGACAAGAAGAGGAACTATAGAAAAGGGATTGTGAAGCAGCGCTTCACAATCCCTTTTCTTGATAATATTAGTCTTCCATTGTGGACAGGTCACCTGTTGGTAATCCAAGCTCCCATGCTTTAAGCACACGACGCATGATTTTACCAGAACGAGTCTTAGGTAACTTATCTTTCACTTCAATTTCACGAGGAGCAGCATGGGCAGCAAGTCCCACTTTAACAAACTCGCGAATTTCTTTTAATAATTCATCAGTTAATTCATAGCCATCACGGAGAGCGATGAAGGCTTTAATGATTTCTCCACGAATTGGGTCTGGTTTACCAATAACACCTGCTTCAGCAACCGCTGGATGTTCAACCAGTTTGCTTTCTACTTCGAAAGGACCAACCCTTTCACCGGCAGTCATGATTACATCATCCACACGACCCTGGAACCAGAAGTATCCTTCTTCATCCATGTAAGCAGAGTCACCGGAAACATACCAACCTTTGAGAGCAAAATATTCTTCATATTTGCTTGGGTTATTCCAAACTTTTCTCATCATTGAAGGCCAACCCACTTTAATGGCCAGGTTACCCATGCGATTTGGAGGAAGTACATTCCCCTGATCATCGATAATGGCTGCTTCAATTCCAGGGAATGGTTTACCCATAGAACCTGGTTTAAGAGGCATAGAAGGATAGTTACAAATTAACTGTCCACCTGTTTCAGTCATCCACCAGGTATCATGAATGCGTTTGTTAAACACTTTCATTCCCCAGTATACTACTTCGGGATTTAAAGGTTCCCCTACGCTAAGTACATGGCGAAGGCTAGAGAGATCATATTGTTTTACAGTTTCATCCCCAGCACCCATTAACATACGGAACGCAGTTGGAGCACTATACCATACAGTTACTTTATATTTTTCAAGAGTTGAGTACCAGTCTTGAGGACTGAAACGTCCACCGCGGATTACATTAGTAGCTCCATTTAACCATGGACCGAAGATTCCATAAGATGTACCTGTTACCCAACCTGGGTCAGCTGTGCACCAGTAAACATCACTTTCTTGTAAATCAAGAACCCATTTAGCTGTTTGATAGTGTTGAATCATAGCATTGTGTACATGAAGTACACCTTTTGGCTTGCCTGTTGAACCAGAAGTATAATGAAGAATTAAACCGTCTTCACGATCAACCCATTCAATCTCTAATTCTTCAGAAGCTTTTGCCATTTCTTGTTCATAACTTACTTGACCTTCACTTACTTCGCCTTCTGCACCAACCAGTATAACATGTTTTAAATTCGGAAGGTCCTGTACAGGAATCCGCGGGAGAAGTTGAGGAGTTGTAATGATTGCAACTGCTTCGCTATCTTGTAAACGGTCACGAACAGCCGCTTCAAAAAATGCCTCAAATAACGGTCCAACAATAGCGCCAACTTTAATAGTTCCAAGGACACCTACATATAATTCAGGAGTACGAGGCATGAATACGAATACCCGATCCCCTTTTGCAATTCCTAGGTTTCTTAAAATATTTCCAAATTTATTGGATAATTTGCTCAAATCTTGGAAGGTGTATTGTTCGTCACGATTCGCATCGCTGTAATACAAAGCTACTTTATCTTTACGACTTGTAGCAGCATGGCGGTCAATCGCTTCATAAGCCATGTTCACTTTCCCTGTGTTGTACCAGGTAAATTCTTTCTCTACATCCTTCCAATTGAACTGACTGTATACTTCCTCATAACCAGGCATATTATAGCCTTCACCAATAACAGGAATCACCTTTTGTTGTACCGTCTCTTTCATCAACCAATCCCCTCTCTCTGGTATAATTGTGGTATGAACATTAATACAAATTGTGAAAGCCCTTTCCATAATTCATTTTACAAAAATTCAGTATATTTTGCAATTACTGATTTTTTAATTTTTTATTTTTTTAAAAATTCTCCTTTTTCCGTCACTCTTAGATAAGAGGGATAGTGTATAATTTAGTTGAATTTTAATAAGGGTAGGTGCAATTCATGGAGCAGAAAAAATACTGCCATGAAATAACGAAAGAAACCCCCCATGGGAATCTCATCATTAGAGGTCCTGTTATCGGGGCGGAAATTGAAAACTTGAAAATGGATGATGGTCTCCAAGCCTTTCGCTCTCCGAAACAACAAAAGGAGGCTATTACCGATATTGCTAATTTACCAGAAGGACGGGTAATTATCGCCATCCACGAAGATACCATTATTGGTTATGTGACTTTTCTTTATCCCGACCCGCTGGAACGATGGTCTCAGGCAAAAATGGATAATTTGTTAGAGCTAGGTGCAATTGAAGTATCAAGCAACTATCGACACATTCATGTTGGTGAAGATTTGCTTAAAGTCGCTTTTCTCGATGATGCCATGGAGGACTTTATAATATATACTACTGAATATTATTGGCATTGGGATTTAAAAAATACGAAACTTTCCATTTGGGATTATCGAAAAATGATGGAAAAAATGATGTCTTCAGCTGGATTAGAATGGTTTGCTACAGATGACCCTGAAATTTGCTCCCATCCTGCCAATTGCCTCATGGTTCGAATTGGGAAGCGGGTTCCCCTTACATCAATCGAAGAATTCGACCATATTCGATTCATGAATCGATTTATGTATTGATTTGTTGATAAAAAACAAAAGAATTGGAAAGGGGACAGTCGAATGCTTATAGAAGATATTATGAAAAGGGATGTAATTACTGTCGAACCTACTGATACCATTCGTACAGTGCTGCTAAAAGTCCAACAATACCGAATTCGCCATATTCCTGTTGTGGAAAAGGGAAATTTGGTAGGTATTATCTCTGATCGAGATGTAAGAGATGCCTGTCCCTCTATTCTAGGCCAACCCCATGATGATGATGAATCTATTTTTTGTACGCCTGTGTCGAATATCATGCGCAAAGATGTGATAACTTCTTCTCCTCTGGATTTTGTCGAAGAAGCTGCCTATGTTCTTTATGAAAACGGAATCGGTTGTCTTCCTGTCGTTTCTGGTGAACATGATCAATTAATAGGCATTATTACAGAAACTGATATTTTACACACGTTAGTCGAATTAATGGGGGTTAACTTTCCCAGTTCTCATATTGAGGTGGAAGTGGACGATCGGATTGGCATATTAGCAGATGTCACCCAACTATTTAAAATTGCAAAATGTAATGTTTCTAGTGTCCTTGTTTTTCCAGGAAGAAGGCCCACTAAGAAAAATGTAGTTTTTAGGGTGCAAACCATTGATCCCAGAAAAGTAGTTTCATTGATAAAAGGAGCCGGCTATCATGTTGTCTGGCCAAAAGATCCGGGGGAATAACATGACTACACAATCTGCTTTTATATATAGCAATGAGTATTTACACTATTACTTTCATGATGATCATCCCTTTAACCAAAAGAGACTTTCTATGACAGTTGATCTGTTAACGTCTCTTCATCTGTTAAAAGAGGAGAATATTGTCCCCCCCCGATGAAGAACTATCCCTGGTGCATGATTGCCAATATATAGAAGTTGTCAAACAGGCTGGCCATACGGATGGGGACTTCCCTCTCGCGGCCAGTTATGGCCTTGGAACAGAAGATAATCCTGCATTTCCCAACATGCATGAAGCAACATCCCTCATTGTAGGCGGTACACTGCAGGCAGTAGATATGGTTATGTCAGGACAGGTTCGAAACGCAGTCAATTTAGCAGGGGGATTGCATCACGGATTTCGGGGACGTGCCTCTGGATTTTGTGTTTATAATGATTGTTCTGTTGCCATTGCCTATCTGCGCAAAAAATATAATGCAAGGGTTTTGTACATTGATACAGACGCACATCATGGGGATGGGGTGCAATGGGCATTCTACGATGATCCTAATGTCCTTACCCTTTCCCTCCATGAAACAGGAAAGTACTTATTTCCTGGCACAGGGAACTTTACCGAGCGTGGCGATGGACAGGGGTATGGTTATAGTGTAAACATTCCACTGGAAGCCTTTACAGAAGATGATTCTTTCCTAGAAACCTACGAAAATATACTTCCTACTATTGCTCGTGGCTTTAAACCAGATATTATCCTAACACAAAATGGCTGTGATGCCCATGCCTTTGATCCACTCACCCATCTCTCTGTATCCATGAAGGTTTATCAGGAAATCCCTCGTCTGGCCAAGAAAATGGCTGAAGAATTATGCGGTGGGCGAATTGTTGCTACAGGGGGTGGCGGGTATGATATTTGGCGCGTTGTACCAAGAGCCTGGGCATTAGTGTGGAGCGAGTTTTCCGGACAACTCTTAGACAGGAAAATAAAAATACCTGAAGAGTGGCTAGAACGCTATCAAGAAGAAAGTCCCGTACCTCTTATGCCTACTTTGTTTGATCCAATTGATATGTTCCCCCCAATTCCCCGCCGGGAGGAAATCACCATTAAAAATAAAAAAACCGTGGAGAAAGCCCTTCTTTACTGTCCGAAAGGCTAATCCGCGGTTTATCACTTTTCTTTCTTCTCTACATTAGTTCTAACATGGTATTCACAATTTGGAAGGATCGATGGGAAGCCAGGTTTGTAAACTCTTCAAAATTAACATGGGCTGAACCGTCAGCTTTATCTGACATAGAACGAATAATAACATAAGGAACTTGATTCATATGGCAAACCTGAGCAACTGCGGCTCCTTCCATTTCTGTACATGTACCTTCCATTTCCTCGTGAAGCTGTTGCACAACCCTTCGACTTGCGATAAATTGATCTCCTGATAGTACTCTCCCTACAACGGTTTTCCCTTCACCAAGAGATTCGCTGGCCTTAACAGCCAGTTCCACTAATTTCTCATCTGCTTCAAACAAGGATTTATCGGAATAAGGAATCGTCCCTTTTGCAAACCCCAATGGAGAAGCATCCATATCATGGTGTTGGCTATCCGTAGAAACCACAATATCCCCGATTTCCAATTCAGGATGCAAGGCACCCGCCACCCCGGTAAAAATTACAGATTCTACATTAAATCCATCGATCATAATCTGGGTACACACACTGGCATTCACCTTGCCTACCCCTGATTTACACAATACAATTTCTTTCCCGTTTAGTGTTCCTTCATAATAAATAATACCTGCTTTATGGGTTTCCCCTGTAATATTCATTTCTTTCTTATAAAGTTCAATTTCTTGAACCATCGCTCCAATAATACCAATTGTCATTTTATTACTGTCCTCCAGTTTTCTTTGTTGACTGCCGTTCTTCCATTCGATGGGGGAGGATCACAATATGATTTTCTACCTTTTCACCATTCATATACTTCGTTAATAAACGCATAGCCACAGCACCGATATCATACATGGGTTGCATTACAGTGGTTAATCGGGGACGGACCATTTCCGCCAGGCGAATGTTATCAAACCCTACCACTTCATAATCTTCAGGAACCTTAAATCCCTGGTCCTGAATCCCATGAATCACTCCCACAGCCATTTCATCACTGGCACAAAAGATTGCTGAAGGTTTTTCTATTAAAGACAGAAACTGATTGGCTGCACTTAATCCAGATTCATAACGGTAATCCCCATTATAAACATAACTATCCTTCATATTAATTCCTGCATCAGATAGAGCCTTTTTATATCCTTCAAAACGCTGCATTCCAACAAGGGGTTCTGCAAGAGGTCCGGTCACCATAGCAATTCTAGTATGCCCCTCATTTAATAAAAACTGTGTAGCATCATATCCGGCTTCTAAGTGGCTGATATCCACTGAAGGCAATTGCCCTGTGGGGTCTTTGGTTCCCGCTAACACAATGGGTACTGGTGAAGTGGTAAACACCTGCATATGTTCTTCGGTAATCTCGCTGCCCATGAAAATGATTCCATCCACTTGTTTTTCTAATAAGGTATTGGTTATGTGCAACTCCCTGTCAATCTTGCCGTCAGAATCACAGAGAATAATATTATATTTATACATGCTAGCAACATCATCAATTCCCCTGGCAAGTTCCGCAAAAAAGGGACTGGAAATATCAGGTATAATCACCCCAACCGTGGTTGTCCGTTTACTTGCTAAACCTCTAGCTACCGCATTAGGTCGATACCCCAGTTGTTCTATAGCCGCAAGCACTTTTTTCCTGGTTGTGGGTTTTACATTTGGATTTCCGTTAACAACCCTTGAAACGGTAGCCATGGAAACTCCAGCCTCTCTGGCAACATCATATATTGTAACCGGCAATGTATATTCCCCCCATGCTACGTTAACATTATTTGGTTTTCATGATACGACAAATTTTGACCTTATGCAATATACAAAAGGGCTTTTACCAATTAGAAATAACAATACTGGATACAAAAAAGCGGCAATACCCCGAAGGTTATTGCCGTTTTTGTCATAATTATTTAACTAGTGCATTTTCTTTATAAAGGCCGGATGCACGAAGGCTTGAAATAAATTCATCGAATTGTGGAATGTTCATTTGTTGTTTAGCATCGGATAAAGCAACTTCTGGATCAGGATGGACTTCAGCCATAACCCCATCAGCACCCACAGCAAGAGCCGCTTTAGCACATGGGATTAACAGGTCTCGACGGCCAGTAGAGTGGGTTACGTCAACAAATACTGGCAAGTGTGTTTCTTGTTTCAAGATCGGAACTGCAGAAATATCAAGGGTGTTACGGGTTGCTTTTTCATACGTACGAATACCACGTTCACATAACATAACCTGGTCATTACCGCCAGATACAATATATTCAGCAGCATGAATGAATTCTTCAATGGTAGCTGCCAGACCTCGTTTTAAAAGAACAGGGGTTTTTACTTTCCCGGCAGCTTTTAAAAGTTCGAAGTTTTGCATATTCCGAGCACCAATTTGAATAACATCCAAATATTGTGTCGCCATTTCGATATCTGCTGGACTTACAATCTCACTAATTACTTTTAAACCATACTCATCTGCAACTCTACGAAGGATTTGCAGCCCTTCAACACCAAGTCCCTGGAAGTCATAAGGAGAAGTACGAGGTTTAAATGCTCCACCCCGTAATAAGGTTAAGCCATTAGCTTTAAGAGATTCAGCAACTTGACGAACTTGTTCATATGATTCTACAGAACATGGACCTGCAACGAGTAATGGTTCTCCTCCACCTACTTTAACAGGACCAAGCTCAATAACAGTATCCTCTTGTTTCTTCTTCCGGCTAACAAGAAGGACCTTTTTGTTATCATCTTTTTGTAAATCAAGAGAGGCTTTAAAGATTTGCTTAAAAAGATGTTGAATCGCGCTATCTTCAAATGGACCATTATTATTTTCGACAATTAAATTTAACATTTGTCGTTCACGTTCAGGATCAAATCGATTAATACCCTGTTTAATTTTCACTTTGCCAATTTCTTGTACCAACGTTGCCCTTTGATTGATAAGTTCTAAAAGTTTAAGGTTAACCTGGTCAAGATCACCGCGTAATTGGGCCAATTTATCATTGCTCATCTTCTCTCCACCTCTCCTATCTATTCTTGAAAGTTAGACAGTATTATAGCTTATTCTCGTTTTTTTGTCAGCAAATTATAAAGTTTTCCCTAAGGAATTTTTTAGTCGATTGCCTTTTTTAATTCTTTTTCGGTAATATTCCAATGTGATGCATGCCAAACCACATTTCCATCTTTCACATAAAGCACCTGTGGGGATTCATGCTTAACCCCCGTACGTTCTGCAATTTCAGTAGAAACAGGACGGGCTTCTTGCACAATAACCAATGCCCAGGGTTTCATCTCTTCGCTTTTCACATAACTCATAAATTCATCATAAGCACCTGCACTAATAGGACAAGTCGTACTATGTTTAAAAAGGATCACTTCACTTTTTCCTTGCATAAATCGATCCAACTCTTCAACTGTGTTAAGTTTCAGCATTTGTCTGCCCCCTTACCCCTGTATTTGTACATATAGTACTCTTTATTATAACAGAAATAAATATGGTAAAACCCCATTTTATATTTATTTTCACTTTTTTTATAGATATTATTGAGATATTTCACAAAATCGTTCATAATAGATTTGGTTATGCAGGAGTCGAAAATAGAAATATACAAATAATTTGGTGGTGGTAGCTATGACAAAAACAGTAGTAGTAATGCAAGGGGACCAAACTGGCCAAGAACTTTTAGATGAAGCCCTTCGTGTGCTTCAACCTGGGGTTATTGGTTTTGAAATTAATTTTGAAACCTACGATTTAAGCTTAGAAAATCGACGCAACACAAAAAATGAAGTTGTACATGAAGCAGCTCGGGCTATGAAAAAATGTGGTTTTGGTATCAAAGCAGCTACAATTACACCAGAAGAAAAAGGGGACATCGGAAGCCCTAATGCCATTCTTCGCCGTGAAATTGATGGAAAAGTTATTGTTCGTACAGGACGTCGTATCCCAGGAATTCGTCCAGTAGCTGGGGCATATGCACCAATCTCTGTAGTACGGATGGCTGTAGGTGATGCTTATGGCGCAAAAGAATGGCGTGAAGGCACTGGATTAGATGAATTCTCTTATCGTACAGAAACCATTGACCGTAAAACATGCCGTGCAGTTTCTGAATTCTCTTTCCGTCATGCGAAAAAAATGAATGCAAAGGTATTTGGTGGTCCTAAATATACCGTTAGTCCAGTATATGAAGGAATGTTAAAAGAGGAAATGGACCTCGCCAGCAAAAAATACCCAGAAGTTAAATATGAACCACAATTAATTGACGCAACCTATGCTCTTCTTCTTTCTTCTGCTGGAGATGCAATGGTAATCCCCGCATTAAACCGTGATGGAGACTGCTTAAGCGATATGGTTCTGCAAATGTTTGGTTCCATCGCCGGAGCTGAATCTGTCCTTCTCGGTTTTGATGAAGAATTTAACACAGAAACCGTCATGGTAGAAGCGCCTCATGGTACAGCTCCTTCCTTATTCGGCAAAAACGTTGCAAACCCAATGGCTATGATTTTGGCAAGTGCATCCTTATTAACCTACTTCAATACACCAGAAGCAACTGCTGCCTCTCGTGCAATTTATGAAGCAACCATTGAAGCAGTAAGTGAAGGAACCCGCACTTCTGACTTAACAGGAAATGCAACGACTACAGAATTTACTGATGAAGTCATCAAAAAGGTAAAAACCAAATTAGAAGTTTGGGCAACTATGCAAAGCTTCTAATTAAAAAAGAAAAGGCTGCCCCGATTTATTCGGGACAGCCTTTTTAATTAGCTCAACTTAAATTAAGCTTTCTTTTTCTTAGCAGCAATCATCATTGCTGTAATTAAAGCGATTGGAAAAAGTAAAGAAGCAATAAGACCACCGATTGCCATAGCTGGACTACTCATGAAATTTCCCCCCCCTTTAAATCTTTCTATCATAAATATTAAATCATATCCTGAGCCGATAATCTATAATATAAGGGGATACACCTATGAATAAATCATGAAAATTTTAATATTTCGCATTCACTTTTTGGCAATTTGGGCAAACTGCCACCCTAATATTGGAACCTTTTTCATCTTCTATACGATATCCCCTTAGACGAGTGACATCTGTATCACAATATAAACACTCCGTAGAAAACTCCATATCAAAATTAGCCTTCCATGCTAATGGTTTGAAAATATCTCCAATAAAAATCACAAAAAAACCCCGCCTCTATGGAAAATTTATTCTTATCCTTTCCCCAAGGCCCGGGGTTTATACTTTCACAATGTTCCTATAAATACATACAATAATATAAACTTTAAAGAACACAGGAAGGAAGAGGCTCGTTGAAATACAGAAAAACCATATTTACAAACCAAACGAGGCAACCCTCATACCTGCATCCTGCCAATTTCTTCGTCCCCATTGTTGAAAAAGCAAAACCTGCGATTGTATCCATCACCACTGATGACCAATTAAACAATCCATCTGTTCGTGATATCCTTCACCAATTTTTCTTCCCAACTTTTCCCTCACAAGAAAGAGAAGTGCGCCATAGTTTTGGAACCGGTTTTATTATTCATCCCGCTGGCTACATTTTAACCAGTGAACACGTGATCCACAATGCAAAAAACATTGAGGTTAGCTTAATTGATGGAAAAAATAAACATGCAAAATTAATCTGGTCTGACGTAAAACGGGATCTCGCATTAATTCAAATTTCCACCAGAGCTGCTCTCCCTATCCTTCCCCTCGGCTCCTCACAAGAAGCGCAAGTGGGAGAATTAGTAATTTCCATAGGAAATCCATTAGGATTAGAAAATACCGTCACAACCGGAGTCATTTCTGCGAAAAATCGCCCCGTGCAAATCTCAGGAAAAATATATGAAGATATTATTCAAACAGATGCTGCTATTAACCCTGGAAATAGTGGAGGGCCACTGATTAATATGAATGGTGAAGCAATTGGTATGAATGCCTTTATCATCAGGGACAACCATGGGCTCGGTTTTGCCATAGGTATTGATAGCATCAAGCCTTTTATAAATAAACTATTGCATTAATCTAATTCATAAGAAGTACTAACAAATTCTACATCAGGGTTTTTCTCATTTGCCCATGTCTCGGCATAACTATTTTCTAATAAAACAACCAGGCGTTCTTCCCGGTCACGAACAAGGAGACTCCCTCCATATTGGATTAAGTTTAATTCCTCGGGTTTTTTATCCCCTTTCACCCATCTCGCCATTTCATAATTTATGGGTTGAATTTCCACATCTACACCGTACTCGCCCCGTAAACGGTATTCAAATACCTCAAGCTGGAGCTGTCCAACTACACCTAAAATCAGGTTATCTACACCTGGTACAACGGATGTAAAATACTGGACCGCTCCTTCTTCTGTTAATTGTTCAATCCCTTTATGGAATTGCTTATATTTCATAGCATCTTTCGCCCGAACGCGAGCAAAGATCTCTGGAGAAAAGTGTGGAACACCGTCAAAGGTAAATCCACTATTTCCTTCACACAGGGTATCACCAATTCGAAATGTACCTGGATCGAACAAGCCTATAATGTCTCCAGGATAGGCATTTTCTACAATATTACGTTCCTGGGCAAGGAATTGTTGAGGTTGGGATAACTTCACTTTCTTCCCTGTTCGTGTATGAAGAACACTCATGCCTCTCGTAAACACGCCCGAACAAATTCTCATAAAAGCAATACGATCACGGTGGGCAGGGTTCATATTCGCCTGAATTTTAAAGATAAAACCCGAGAATTTAGGGGAATCTGCAGAAATCAATCCTTTATCGCTATTCCTTGGCATTGGGCCAGGGGCCAATTGTAAGAAGTATTTCAAGAATGGCTCAACCCCAAAGTTAGTAAGGGCACTTCCGAAAAATAAAGGAGTTAATAAGCCGTTATCAATCTTATCTTGATCAAAGGGGTCTCCAGCGATATCTAACAATTCGATATCCTCAAGTAATTTCTCTAATAATGCTTCCCCCAGCCAATTCTGGGCCTCTGCACTAATTTCTTCCCCTTCATATAAAGAAATCCAATCACTTTCTTGACCTTTACCAAGATAACGTTCAATTTGTCCGGACTTACGGTCATATACCCCTTTAAAATCATATCCAGATCCGATAGGCCAATTCATAGGACAAGAACGAATCCCCAGTACATCTTCTAATTCTTCCATTAAAGATAAGGGGTCTCGTCCTTCCCGATCCATCTTATTAATAAATGTAAAGATTGGAATATTACGCAAACGGCACACTTCAAATAGTTTGATGGTCTGTGCTTCTACCCCTTTTGCCGTATCAATAAGCATCACTGCACTATCTGCAGCTGTCAACGTCCGATATGTATCTTCACTAAAATCCTGGTGTCCCGGGGTATCTAATATGTTGATTTGGAAACCTTCATAAGAAAATTGCATAACACTGGATGTTACGGAAATGCCCCGCTGACGCTCAATTTCCATCCAGTCAGAAGTAGCCTGTCGATTTGCTTTACGGCTTTTCACCATTCCTGCAGTATGAATAGCTCCTCCAAAATAAAGAAGTTTCTCTGTTAATGTTGTTTTCCCCGCATCAGGGTGTGATATAATTGCAAAGGTTTTTCTTGGTTCAGTCATTGTTTATTTTTCCCCCTTCATTTCCCATGAATACTATATCATAAAATGCAAAAGAGGGACCAAATTTGGATCCCTCTTTTTTCATTAAAGATTACAATTGTTAACGGAAAGGTGCTGTAATGGTTCTGCCTATATCCCGAATTAAAGTTCCGAAGTCTTGTCCAATGGTTCGCACATGTTGACCTGATCTGACTTGTTCATTTAAAACCCGGATACGGCGATTTAAATCTCCATTGGATGTAACATGAACCCGGTAAGCTGGGTCTCCTGTACGAATAGCAGTAAGTACGTTATTTTCCACCGTACTTCTATTTTTCCCTTGTGCTACATCGATCCCCACAACAGCATCTTTCCCTTGAACCACAGCGGTGGCTTTCGTTACCCCATTAATATCAGCAGCAATACGGGCCATTCGATTGGCTACATTGCGGTCCATATTGGTAATCCCATGGGAACGAGCATTGGTTTCATTAAAAGGGTAGGTTCCATTTGGATATTTATTTACATTGCTGCCTGGAATCCTTTTTGTACCATAATTATCATAAATGTTTGCATTGCGAACACCCTGGGTTCTGGTATTTCCTGCATTATTGTTTGTATTACACGCAGCCAACATACCACCCATAAGTGTAGCAAGAGAAAGTACAGTTATTTTTTTAAACCATTTATTCATGTATCTCACCTCCTGTCATAGTTTGTTCAATATGACCGAAGATAAGATATAGGAATTACAGGAAAATCAGCGGTTTTATTCGGGTTTGGAAATGTCAGTCAGAGCTTCTCCTGCTTCCCCTTGATATCCATTAGAAATTGCCACATCACCTAAGGAAATAATTCCACCTAATTGGGCGTTATCCATAACCGGAATCCGCCGCACTTGATTTTCAGACATTAAATTCACAGCATCCTGTACATCCATATGGGAATCCGCAGTGACGACATTTTGGGTCATGATTTCCCTCACTTCAGTACTTGGCCCCAGATTCCTGGCGATTGCCCTTATGGCAATATCCCGATCCGTTAAGATACCGATACATTGGCCTTTTTCAACCACGGGAACAGCCCCTACATCGTTTTGACTCATAATCTGTGCTGCTTCACCGATGCTTTGGAAGGGACGTACACTTACTACTTGCTTGGTCATTACGTCCTTTAGTTTCATAAAGGATTCCTCCTATTTCCATTTATAGATAAGTTTAATCATTTTTAGGTTGGCAGGAGAGGAAGTATAATATACAGAGAACCAACGTTTATATCATTTGCCCGTGTAAAAAGACGCATTTTGAATCAAATCATTGCCTTTCCTCGCCGACAATGATGTAAGACTGACGGTCAACTTTAATCCGGACGCGCCTTCAAAACATCTGGGTAAAAGAAATAAAGGATGCGCCGAACAGAAAGCTAACGCTTTCCTCTCGGCATAAGTCAACTAAGCCGTTGCCTTCGCTTTGCTTGGCA
>CALNBV010000022.1 GCA_937874515.1 uncultured Paenibacillaceae bacterium
TTATATAAATAATTCTTTAATTCTTATATACATCCTCATTTATTTCATTGGCCTTGCTTATATTTTAATAACCAATACCCAAAGGGGGCCATGGGATGAGAATTGCCCTGTTTTCAGACACCTTTTTTCCACAGGTTAATGGGGTGGCATTAACATTAAAGCGATTGGTTGATTATTTGCATGGGCATGGGATTTCTCTAAAAGTATTCGTTCCTGGTCCTGGGGAAGACAGTACTCCTGGACATATTCACTGTGTTCCCAGTATGCCTCTGGTCTTTTATCCTGAATGTCGCATGGCTCTTCCTCGTTATTTCTTTATTCGCAATCAACTGCACCGCTTCCAACCCGATGTAATCCATATCGCAACACCGTTTAACCTTGGACTGTGCGGCCATTATTACGGAAAAAAATATGGCGTTCCCCTTGTTGCCTCCTACCATACTCACTTTGACCGTTATCTGCAGTATTATGGCGCTTCCTTTGCCATACCTGTTTTCTGGCGCTATATTCAATGGTTCCATAAATCCTGCCAAATGACTCTAGTCCCCTCTCAAGAAACCCAAAACCATTTATTTCAACAGGGAATTTCCCATGTGGAACTATGGAAAAGAGGCATTGACTGCCAGCAGTTTACTCCGGAAAAAGCAACGTCCTCTCTACGAACCCAATATGGCATAGGGGATCAATTTGTCATCCTATATGCGGGAAGAATCGCCCCAGAAAAGGATTTAGATATTTTATTAGAAATAATGGATGCTATGCCACCTCATTTATCAGAAAAACTCCACTGGATCATCTGTGGCGAGGGGCCTTACCTAGAAGAAATGAGAAAAAAGGCTACTAAAAATGTCACCTTTACCGGGTTTCTTCCTCAGGAGCAATTGTCTATTCTCTATGCTTCAGCAGACCTGTTTTTCTTTCCATCAAGTACTGAAACCTTTGGCAATGTGGCATTGGAAGCCATGGCCTCAGGATTACCTGTCATCGGAGCAGATGCCGGAGGAGTAAAGGAAATCATTAAGCATGGGGATACGGGATTTCTTTGTACACCTCGCCATGTTCCTTCTTTTATGAATGCCCTGGAAGAATTGATTTCTAATTCTTCTTTAATTGAAATCATGGGAAAAAAAGCCCGGGACTATGCGTTAACCCAATCGTGGGAATCCATATTCGATGGATTATTGACCCAATACGAGCAACTGTTTTTTGAGAAATATAGAAAGCTTGGTTAGAGGAAAGGGGAGAAGTTCAATTGAAGGTTAGTGTGATTGGGACAGGGTACGTTGGATTAGTCACCGGGACGTGCTTAGCAAGCCTTGGCCATCATGTGATTTGTGCTGATTCATGCCAGGAAAAAATTGATGGATTAATTCAAGGAGAGATTCCCTTTTGGGAACATGGTTTGGAGAAGTTAGTAGAGGATGGGCTAAGTAAAGGAACCCTTACATTTACTACGGATCTTGCACTGGCAATCCGCTCCTCTGATCTCATCCTCCTTTGTGTAGGCACCCCTTCTCTTTATAACGGGGAAGCCAATTTATCCTCTCTTTGGTCAGTGATTAGCCAGGTGGAAAAATATAGCGAGGGCAGAAAGTTCCTGGTTGTTAAGAGTACTGTCCCCATTGGGATTGGAGATGAAATCGAATATAAACTACAACAAAAAGAACATGCACCTTATGTAATTGATGTCATCTCAAATCCAGAATTTCTGAGAGAGGGAAGTGGCATTCATGACTTTTTCAACCCCGATCGCATTATTATCGGTTCCCATTCCCCGGAAAGCAGAAATGTAATGGAAACATTGTATGATGGAATCATGGCCCCACTATTTTATTGCCAAAGAAAAGAAGCGGAAATGATTAAATATGCCTCTAACAGTTTCCTGGCGATGAAAATCTCCTATATTAATATGATTGCCAGCCTTTGTGAACAGGTAGAAACAGACGTCACCATCGTAGCAGAGGGTATGGGATCCGATTCCCGTATTGGTTCTGCCTTTTTACAGGCTGGATTAGGTTATGGGGGGTCTTGTTTTCCAAAAGATCTGTCTGCCTTTTGGAATCAGGCTCTGGATCGTGGGGAAGAGTTCCCCCTCTTAGCCGCTACCCAATGGATTAATCAACAACAACCCATAAAAGTGGTAGAAAAAATTCAAAACAATCTGGGTTACTCTTTAAAAGGAATAAAAATTGCTTTACTAGGTCTTACCTTTAAACCCATGACTGATGACATAAGAGAGGCTCCTTCTCTTTCATTATCTCGTCTGCTGTTGAAAGAAGGGGCTGATATCCAGGCATACGACCCTTTTGTAAGGGACTATCCCATAAAAGAAGTCCAACTGTTTCCCGACTTATATGAAGCTGTTGCGAATTGTGATGTTGTCGTTTTTGTTACAGAATGGCCTTCCTTCCGCCATATCCTCTGGGATGAGGTTGCCAAACAAATGAAAGGAAACTTACTTATCGATGGACGAAATATCTTTCCCCTGAATGACATGAAAAATATTGTAGACATTTATGGTTTTATCTATGATTCCATAGGAAGGCCTCTCATTTCGAGGTCAAGTTATGAAGATTAGAAAAGCAATAATCCCTGCTGCAGGATTGGGAACCCGCTTTCTTCCTGCCACGAAGGCCATGCCCAAAGAAATGTTACCCATTGTTGATAAACCTACCATTCAATATATTGTAGAAGAAGCCATTGAATCAGGGATTGAAGAAATTATTATTGTTACGGGTAAAGGAAAAAGAGCCATTGAAGACCACTTTGACCATTCCTTTGAATTAGAACAGGCGTTGAAAAACAAAGGAAAAACCGCTTTATTAGAAAAGGTTTTGAAGCCTTCACAGATGGTTGATATCCATTATATTCGGCAAAAAGAACCAAAGGGATTAGGGCATGCCATTTGGTGTGCCCGTAAATTTATTGGAAATGAACCTTTTGCTGTATTGTTAGGGGATGATATTGTCCGGGCATCTCCCCCTTGTCTGATGCAATTAATTCAGGTTTTCGACCGGTATAAGGCCTCCGTGATTGGAGTCCAAGAAATTAATGAAGAAGACCTTTCCAGATACGGGGTTGTTGATGTATATCCAATAGACAATGGACTTTATAAAATAAAAAGTTTGGTGGAAAAACCACAACCAGGTAATGCTCCTTCTAGGATTGCCATCATGGGGCGGTATATTTTAACACCGAAACTATTTGAAATCTTAGAAAACCAATCCCCAGGATTGGGGGGAGAAATTCAATTAACAGATGCTCTGGCAAGACTAAACCAATTTGAAGTAATCTATGCTTACCAGTTTATTGGAGAGCGATATGATGTAGGAGAAAAAATGGGCTATTTACAAACTACCGTTGATTTTGCACTTTCTCACGAAGACGTCAAGGAGGAATTTAAGAACTATTTAAAGAAAAAAGTGGATAGCTTTTCTGAATCTTTTTTTGAATAGTATCCGTATAATATAATGGTGTGTCTTTTTAAGTTTCCTTTACAAGCTAGTCTGACAGGAAAGGGTTATAAAAAGTATGAAAATTGCTTTCTTTCTTTTGCCAAAAAAAGATGTTGTTTATTTATCGCCTCGCTCGACCATGCGGCAAGCATTAGAACGTATGGAATATCACCGTTATACAGCAGTCCCTATTGTTGATGAATCGGGAAAATACAAAGGAACCATTACCGAAGGTGACTTACTGTGGAAATTGAAAAATACCCCTTCGTTACGTTTTAACAATACCCATACCGTTCACCTTGATGAAATCTCATGTAAGATGAAAAATCACCCTGTCCGTATTGATGCAGAAATTGAAGATTTGATTTCTTTGTCTTGTATGCAGAATTTTATCCCTGTTGTGGATGACCAGGATATCTTTATCGGAATCATCCGCCGCAAAGATATTATTGAATATTTGGCTGCCCGTGCGCGGATTCCCTTTGCTACTAGTCTTTCTGTGTATGAATATAAGTAGGTAAGTAAAAACAAGAGACCCTCATTTAATTGCAGGGTCTCTTGTTTTTACTGATAAACCTGATACATCCTGCTGATGATTTCCTTTACTTCATCACGAAGAGATTGGGGTGACAAGACCTCTATTTCATCTTTTTGTTGCAATAACCATAAAATAATCCCCTGGGTCCCCCGCACTTCCAGTTCATAGATTGACCATTCATCATCCAGTTTTTCGATCACTTCTGCTTTCACACATTCCCGATAGAGGTATTCCTGTAAGTGGGATTTCATTTTAATCCTTACTTTCATTAACTCCCCTGTGAACATATTGAAAGATTGCATGCGGTATTCCCCAAGGTCGATGTGTTTTTCCAGACGAAATCGCTCCTGAAGGGATTCCACGTTGCTCATTTTATCTAAACGCCAAAAAACGGGTTTGGAATTTTCCAATTCACTTTTATGGGCTGCCAGATAGAACATCCCGTCATGAAAAATAACTGTATAGGGTATTACTTTTCTTGTTTTCGTTTTGCCATCTTTTAAATAGTCAAATTGCACGATATTTTGATTCAGAATGGCATTAAATAAGGTGTTAATCTTCGATAATAATTCGTAGTCCTGTACCGGTTTATAATGAAATTTATAGGATTCAAAAAACTGCCTTAATTTAATTTGTTGGTCTGGAGAGTAGCTTTTTATTAATTTAGAAACGAGAAGCTGGCACTCATCCTGGTTTAGAACCCTACTATGATACAACATGAGAAGGAAGACTAAAGAATCCCCTATGGTTAAAATATCTGCATCTTCCTCGATGAAGTAATTTTTCTCTAACCGGTCATATTTCAGTTTATTGACATGATCAAAAGCAATGCGAATATATTCAATATCTTTTTTTAAGGTTTCCGGGTGTTTTCCATACTCTTCTTGCAACTCTTCTAGAGAAAGACGTTCTTTTTGCATCAACCGCAAAAAGATTTGCAAAATACGTAACTGGGAATTCACCTTTTTCTTAGAGCCTTTCCCCCCATAGGTTTCACGCATTTCAGCAATCTGGTCTACGATGGTAGGGTGAATAAATTCCGTCTCCATTTTTGTCCAGGGGTAGTTGTTTAACAATGCCATGGCTTCTGTTAAGGAAGGAACCTGTGAAGTCATTGTTTTGTCTCCCTTTTCCTCCTCTACCCAGTAGGTTTCCTTACCCTGTTCTCTGGCTTTATGGAGGCTGACTTTTTGTTTTCCTTTTTGAAATAGTGCAATCTGGGTTTCTGTTTTATTTTTGGCCATGTTCTTAGTCCACCTTCCCATGCATGGGAATTTCATATATTTGTTGAGCGATTTGCAGCAAGTCCTCTT
>CALNBV010000023.1 GCA_937874515.1 uncultured Paenibacillaceae bacterium
AAGTATGAACTGACGGGCAACTTCAATCCGGGCGCGCCTTCAAAACATCTGGGTATACCAGGAAGTGAGACTGTTGAAGGCTTTTTTCGCCCTCCTTTCAGTTACCCTAGTATCGGCTTCACAAAAAGGCTACTGATTTGATTGTTAGCATCTTAATCTTTGACCTTACGGTCTTATTTGAAAAAGAGATGAAATCTGTACTCCTCAAATTTATAAATTCTTATTCGTTAAAGAAAACTTCGCTGGCGCGGCCGCCTTAGTTTTAAAATCTTTAAATGAACAAAGGCTATGCCAATGGACGGCATAGCCTTTGTTGCACTTACACGTAAAAGAAAGTCTATACGTTCTTTTACGGTAAAAAGCAACTTCCCCCGCCCCCTACTAATTTGTCGTACCAATCATTGGGGGCAATATTAAATTGCTTTAATGGTAAATTTTTAACCTTATATGCAAATAAAACAGCATACGTATGATCCAAACAATTATTTCCAAGGACTGTATATCCCCATTTTGCTGTAGCAAGGGCCGCTTTATAAGCCAGAATGGAATCCCCATCCTTTACTTCTATCCACTTATATTCATCATAACATCGCGCTTTCATTTCATTAAACATTTCTTCCTGGTATTGTACTTTCTTTCCCCACCATCCATTGTTTCCCCCTGGCAATACTAAGGCATTTCCAACGGGATTTTCTGTTGCTCCACAAAAGAAAAGACCATCATCAAGTTGAAAGCCCCACCCCACATGTCCCGCATGTAAGACCGCAGCATTTCTCCGTACAAATACAAAAGCAAGTCCCATTTTCCCTCTTTCCCCTCCTTTTACTACTCTATTAAGGAAAAGGGTGAATGGATACTCATAAGAAAATTACTTCTGTACAAGTAGGTATTGTCCCACACCAATCCTATTGGCCATGCATTTAATAATGTATAAAAAAGAGGAAAGTGGGATGATTGATATGTCCTGTCCAAGTTGTAAAAAGAAAAAAAGAGATTATCATCACTCTAAAAAACATAAATGTAACATGATCTGTAAGTCCCTTGGCAAATCTACAGTATGTTATCCAAAATGGGTCTGTAAATAGACTCCTTTCAGTTTCCCTCGTATCGGCTCGCAAAAAGGCAACTAATTTGATTCATTAGCATCTCAATTAAAAGAAAACCTGGCATACGCCAGGTTTTCTTTTTTCTACATATAGCTAGAAGAGTTTATCTTTTGCGAATTGTTTTCCAAATAGAAGGTCATATTGTAAAAGACGATATTGATTTTCTAATTCACTTAATGACTCAGGAGTATCAAGATATAACTTTCCTTGATTATCCATTTTCATAGTCATTTTATACCCTGGCAATTTATTTCTGAATTCTTCAAGAAATTTATAATAAAGAGGTGTATTTACTCCAGCTAAATCAAAGAGATAAGTACCAAGAAAAGATGTACTTATTGTATCTTGTGGAAGATTTACCTCTTTTCCAAAGTTATTCCAAATAACCAATGGTGTCTTAGACATGTTTCTTATTTGTTCTAACCCAGTGGCACTAGAATAATACCCTGTTTCATCATAGGCATTTCCTAAATAAGGTAAATGGTCCCCGAAAAAGACAATAATGGTAGGCTCTTTTGAGTTTTTATAGTAATTGATCAGGTTTTGAAGTTCCGTATCCCCATCATTTACCCCATTACTATAAACGTGTAATTGCTCTTTTACCTCATCAGAAATATTGCCCTTTACATCAATTGGATAGTTAGGTTTGTTAGTACTGGGATAATAATAGGTCCCATGATTTTGTATTGTTACTGCGTAAATAAAAGCAGGTTTATCTGACTTTTCCGTTTGCTCAATAATTGATTTTGTAACTTCTTTATCATCTACATAAGTTCCCCGTTTTTCCTTAGAAGGATTTTTAAATTGATCAATACTTAAGAAGTTTTTAAAACCAAAATGTTTATATACTTCATCCCGATTCCAGAACCATTTATCGTTGGGATGAATTGCAATACTCTCATACCCTTTCTCTGCAAAAACACTTGCTAAAGAAGGGGTTGAACGAGTGATATATTGTTGATATGGAACTGATCCGCTTGGAACAAAATTCATAGACAGCCCTGTAAGAACCTCAAATTCTACATTAGCTGTTCCCCCACCAAATTCAGGAGAAATAATCCAGCCCCCATTACCTGAGTTTTGTAAAGAGCGAACTGTAGGCATTGGATCTTTACTATAGGAAACTTTATTTAAAAGGGATGGGTCCCAAAAAGATTCATTCATCACAAAAATAATATTTGGCTTTTCCATCACAGCGTCAGTAGGTGTAGATATGCTAGCAACAGCAGGATTTTTTCCCCCAATAGAACTTACAATGCTATCTATTTTTTCTTCACTATATTCATTGGGTGGCAATACCACTGCAGATTGCAGGTTCATTAAGAAGCTCAAATATAAACCATTAAAGCTATAGTTTTCATTTTGATTCCAGGTTTTGTTCGTAATATTTAGTGTCTTTAATACATATTCCATGGGCGTTGATTTGTAAAAGGAAATTCCAGCCAATAATAGAACTGATACGAGTCCGCAAATGATGCGAACTTTAGCATTCAATTTAAATGATGGTAACTTCTTAATAAGATAAATCCCCAATAATGGAATCAATAGCAAAGGTAATAATAAGAATGGGTTAAAGGCTTTATACAGTTGGGGGAATAAATTAATGACCTGATTATATAACATTAAATCCCATGGGAAAATCGGATCTTCTAAAAATTTCATTTTATACTTATTGAGTAATATCAGAAAAAAGCCCATAAAAAAATACAAGCCTACACTAAAATATATATTCCTGAAAAACGTTCCGATTAACAACAGAAATAATAGAGCAATCACATAATTCAATAAAAATGCAGAGCGATAAACCAAAATCCAATCTAGTACCTGACCCATGCTTCCCCTCTGTATAAATTCTCCAGTAATCACCATAAACAATGGGATCAATAATAATAAAATGAATAAAATTATACTTTTCCTCTTCATACCATTCACCCTTTTCTTTCAAACAGTTTATCCAATCTGTATGAAAGGTATCTGAAATAAACATGTAATGCTATCATTATGAGCCATTTGTCCCAAATTTCAAGACCCCGGCAATTTTTTTAAATATTTATTTTTTATATAGTGAATTCTCCCCCACTTACAAATAATAAAGAAAGGGTACTTGTCCCACATTCGTATAGTATACCAGTTCAAGTAAAAGATTGAGGATGGTGTTTTATGGGAAAAGAGCAAGTGTTAGAAAATACGCTGGGTGTTTACCTACAATTACTCAAAGAGTTTTGGTATACCCATAGTTTTCTTTCTTACCAATGGTGGGCTATGATTCTCGTTACCATTATCCCCTGGTTTATTTGGTGGAAATTTGCTGATAAAAAACGGTTAATAGAAATCTTTTCTTTTGGTTTATTAATCATGTTCATATCTGTATTTTTTGCACCAATTAAACAAAATTTCAATTTATGGCAATTTATTCATCGTGTCCACTGGTCTTTATCAACACCATTATTTCCTTATGATATTACAATTTTACCTGTAACCTATATGTTTATTTATCAGTTTAGCAAGAACTGGACATCTTATGTTATAGGTACCTTACTTTTGTCATGTTTTATGGCCTTTATTTTAATGCCTATATTTATTAAATTAGATTTAATTCTATTTATTTCCTATAGGAGTCATTTCATTGCACTTACTGTTTTAATAATCATTGCACTTTTTTCCCGTTGGTTTATTTACTCTCACCTTTCAAGAAAGGCACTGTAGACGATGATGAGCAACAATCCCAATTTAGAAAATGTAATTGAAGCACAGTTCCATTATCTTCAATTAAAAAAAGAACTATGGTTCCAACAACAGTTATTTTCATATCAATGGTGGTTTTTGCTTTTTTTATCCATCATCCCCTGGTTCATTTGGTGGAAAATCATGGACAAAAGTCGGATTCATGAAATCTTATCCTTTGGCATGATCATTGCCATCTTATCTTCCATTATGGATTTGATTGGAATCACTTATCAATCCTGGTTTTACCCCATTAAATTACACTGGACCTTTTCTTCACCGACAGCTCCTTTTGATATTAGTTTATTACCAGTGGTTTTTATGATTTGTTACCAGTACGGCGATAAATGGAAATCATTCATTATTGGAGTACTGTTGTTAAGTTCTTTCTTCACTTTAGGGGAATACATATTCAAATTTTTGGAAATATATAAGGAAAATACATGGAAGTCGTTCTACTCACTTCCGATCTACTCAGCTAATGCAATTTTTGCCCGTTGGGTAATGCTTCGATTACTTTTAATTCAAAAGGGAATGAATAAACGTGCATGATACCCTATGGTATATTAAAAATGGAGTTTTAGGTATACTGATCAGCTTCGCTATGATAATGGCCATGGCATTTTTCATTTGGGTAGTGATTAAAATTATGAACCATTTTAATAAGGAAAAAGAAAAATAACCCCCTCCAATCATCAAAGAATGGAAGGGGTTATTTTTCTTTTTCATGTATTTAAAAGGGGAATATTGAAAATCAAAATCATTAGGGCACTTACGAGAAAGTATAACAACCATCCAAATAGAGGGTAACTATAATGAATTCTTAAAATCAAAAATAACAGGAAATCCACAATAATTGACCAACCTACACTCCAACCATTTGCATATAGTATTAAATTGAGCTTACCCAAAGTCAATTCAACGATAGCAAATAAAACAATCCATAAAAAGTAATGAATGATAAAGGATTTCCATCCTTTTGTAGCATATTTTAAATAAAGCAAAATTGTAGCAGGATATGCTGTAAACATGAGTATAATAGGAGTTAAAAAGGGACTGTCTATCCCCCCCGCATATTCCCATAATGGATAATCATAGGTGATAAATTGATAAAGTAAATCCCCTGCAATAAAAAAGAGTATGGTTGGATAATATTCTCGCCAATTTTTTAAGTCCGCAACAAAAAAAGAGAAAATTGCTAAGGCAATACCTGCTATAATGTGTAAATATGGAACAATTGCCATACTCCTTACCCCTAACCCTCTATTTAGTATTTTACAGCATTTGTAAAATTTATGTATTCATATCATGCCTTTTTTTCAAAAAAATAAACCTCCCCATCTTTTACATTTATTAGGGGAAGTTTATATTTTTCATTACTTACTAATGGCTCCGTTGCCATTCTTCCTATAAAATTCATGAAACAATTTCAATAATGCTCTCTTTTCAATCCTGGAAACATAAGAACGAGAAATCCCCAGTTCTTTCGCAATTTCTCTCTGGGTTCGTTCTTCTTCATTGTCCAACCCATAACGGCCAATAATCACTTCTTTTTCCCGCTCATCAAGGACATGAATATGATGATAAATTTTATTCTTTTCAATTTTTAATTGAACACGGTCCTCGACTTCTCCCGCTTCTGTACCCAACACATCAATTAAAGAAATTTCATTACCCTCTTTATCCGTACCAATGGGGTCATGCAATGATACGTCTTTCTTTGTTTTCTTTAAAGACCGTAAGTGCATCAGTATCTCATTTTCAATGCACCTGGCAGCATAAGTAGCCAATTTGGTTCCCTTATCTTTCTGATAGCTTTCTATGGCTTTAATTAATCCGATGGTACCAATAGAAATGAGGTCCTCGCTATCTTCACCGGTATTTTCAAACTTCTTCACAATATGGGCTACCAGTCGCAAGTTGTGTTCAATTAACAGGTTCCGAGCGTTTTTATCCCCTACTCCCATCTGTTCCAGATAGCGATTCTCATCCTTATCTGATAAGGGGAGGGGGAAGGCATTATTTTTTATATATGAAACAAACAGAACCATATCACGCATGAACAAAGAAAGGGCGGCAAACAAACCTGGCATAGCGGTCACCTCCAAATGAAGTTCACACTTTATCAGATTCTATGTTATAACCGCCCATTCCGTGCCTGTATGCTACTTCTTGAAAGGGTTTTATTTTTCCCCTTTTATTAATTCCTTTAATGCACCAGCACTTCCCATTAAACCTACTGCTTCATAGGGAACAAATACTTTATTATTGCTTTGAGCCATTTTTTCCAACGCTTCTACATAACGCAAGGCAATAACCCTTTCGTCTGCATCAATCTCTTTAAAAGCCGTATACACTTCATGAATTTGTTTTTTCTGTGCTTCTGCTACTAATTCTATGGCACGTGCTTCCCCTTCGGCACGACGGATTTTAGCCTCCATATCGGCTTCTGCTTCAAGAATTTGCGCTCTTTTTAACCCTTCTGCTTTTTCAATAGCAGAGGCTCTTTGCCCTTCTGCCTCTAAAATGACTGAACGTTTTTCCCGTTCTGCTCTCATTTGTTTTTCCATTGCATCACGAATATCCTGAGGGGTAATAATTTCTTTTAGTTCTACCCGTTCAACTTTGACACCCCAGTTGTTTGTCGCTTCATCCATTTTTATTTGTAAAGCCTGATTAATTTGATCTCTGGAATTCAATGTTTCATCAAGGTTCATGTTCCCAATTTCATTTCTTAACGCAGTTACAGCTAAATTGGAAATGGCGTTTTTCAAACCGTTAATTTCATAGGTTGCGGATTTTGGATCAGTAATCCGATAATAAATAAGTGTATCAATGCCCATGGTAACATTGTCTTTAGTAATAACTGGTTGGGGACTGGAATTAATAATTTGTGTTCTCATATCCCAACGAGCAACCACACGATCGAGAATTGGAATAACAATAAACAAACCAGATCCCAATTGGCGATTAAATTTCCCCAAACGTTCCACAATACGGACTTCCGATTGCCGGACAACCTGTACAGAAGCAAAGGCAAAAGCAATAATAATAAGTAGTACAATGATAGCAAATATTATTTCCATACTTAACCCTCCAATGGATTACTTATTTTATCAACAATAGCAGTAACCCCCCGAATTTCTCGAATCACGACTTCTTCCCCTTCTTCGATTGCGATTCCAGCTACACTTTCGGCGGACCAACTTTCCCCGTTACATAAGATTCGGCCTTTACCAAAGGGCGGGATTTTATAAGTTACAACACCCTCCCTCCCAATAAGAGCATCTACATTGGTCTTAATCACATCCTTATTCACTTGAACACGAGAAACAAGAAACTTCCTACCAAAAATGATGCCGAGCAACGATACAATGGCCATAATCCATATTTGCGTGGGCAAATCAAACCCCACTAAGGCAGTCCCACCTGCAACCACTGCCCCAATTCCGAAAAACAAGGCAACAAATCCAGAGAGAGTAACTTCTGCAATAAGAAGTCCAATTGCAAATAAAAACCACCAGATGGATACACCTAATTCTTCCACGAAGGCATCCCCCCTTTACCTCATTTTATATTAGTTATATATATAAACGAAATAGAAATGCCCTTGTTTCACTTTTTTATAACATTTGAGCAATTTGAGCAAAAAAGCCACCCTATTGGTGGCTTTTTAATGTTTACTTTTTATTTTCGTTTTTAATCGCAAGATAATCTTTAATGCGATTTTCATCAACAAGGGTTCCAATAAAAAATTGCCCGAATTCGGCAAATCGTGCACTTACTTCATCAAAGCGCATTTCATAAACCAACTTCTTGAAGTAAATAGGATCGTCAGAAAGAAGGGTTACCCCCCATTCCCAATCATCAAAACCTGTAGAGCCGGTAACAATCTGTAGGACTTTCCCTGCATATTTACGACCGGTAAGACCATGTTGCTTCATGAATGCTCCCCGTTCGTTCATAGGAAGCATAAACCAGTTATCTTGCCCACTCCGTTTTTTATTCATAGGATAGAAACAAACGTATTTATTTTTCGGTAAAATAGGATTCAAGCGAGCCTGGATGGCTGGGTCTAATGCAGCAGTCTCTGGGTCAGTCGTGTATGTACTTAATTCAACAACGGAAAAATAAGATGTTGGTCTATAAGTGAAATCAGCGAACCTTAATTTATTGAATTCAGTTTCTACCTCCTCTAGTTCCTCCAACGTGGGGCGGAAATGCATAAACAGAAGGTCGGCTTTATGCCCAATGACTGTATAAACATTGGTACTGCCAGTTCTTGCCTCACCTGCAGAATACACTTTACGTATAAAAACTTGCAGTTCTTCCAATACGTCTTGTTGATCTTCTTCAGAAACAGAATTCCAAGAAGCCCAATCGATGGAGCGGTAATCATGTAATGCATACCACCCGTTAAGGGTTTGTACTGCTTCACTCATTATATTATTCATCTCCTTACAAATGTAACCAAACTTCATTCAATCCCTATTATAACAAAAGCCATTCATATAAAAAGCCTCTAACTCTCTATAAAGTGCACAACTGCTTTAATATTTATACCAATAATTTCATATTTCCTAAGTCAAATACCTTATTTACCATCTACCCAGGTTTCAAGTAAGGCAGCTCCTCCTGCAATGGCAAAAACAATTAGAATGGGCCACATGACTGTGGGCCATAACCAATAGGCAATAACCACACAAATACTTACCCAGATTCCCAAACACCAGGGACAACTTAATAAATACCCAATAGCCTGTGAGAAGCGATTGCCTTTATATATCACATCATAATACCCTTCACCGGATTCATTCTCCAAATAGACTTCCTCTACAAACGGGTTTCTCAAAAATAAAGTAATACGATCATAAACAAATAAATGGGTAATGCGAAAAACCGATAAAATTAAAACGAGCAAGATTTTCAAATCAAGTAAAAACATCCTCTTTCCCCCCCCTTTAACAAATTGCCTTCTTATTTATATTTATGTGACATGGCAGTAAATACTTGAATAAAATATCTTACCTTTTTGTAAACAAAACACCGAAAAAATAATAGTGGTAAAGGGGAAGATAAAATGGCATCTTCAACGTTAACTACACAAATTATTAAGCAATCTAATTATGTGTTCATTTTAGGTTCAAAAGAACTTGATGTTAAAAAAATACGCATTGATTCATTAATGTGTAATTCAATTGCTGTAAAACCACTGGGAACAGGTTATCAGGATATGAATGGCGACAATCAGTACGATTTAATCCTTCGCTTTTCCACGGTACCCACCAACCTTACAAACGAAATTAAAGGGAAACTATATGATGGAACCCCCTTTATTGCAACAACAACCCTATTACCTCACCAAAAAACACAACAACAAACAAAATTTATAAGCAAACCACCCTTCCCTCAAAGAAGAAGAGGAGGTTGTTGTGGAAAAAGAGCCCAGTAAGGGCTTTTTTTTTTAGTTATATTCAGCTAATACCTTGCGTCCAACTTCATCCCATTTAAATAATTTCACATGGTTTAATCCTCTTTTTTTCAATTCATCCAATATACTTGGATTTGATAACAAATACACCATTCCCCTTGCAATTTGATCACTATTATAAGGATCTACCAGATAAGCTACATCCCTTCCTATTTCCTCCAGGGAGGACGTGTTGGAAGTTAGTACGGGTGTTCCACAAGCCATTGCTTCTAACACAGGCAATCCCAATCCTTCATAAAGGGAGAGAAAAACAAATAAAGTTGCCCCATTATATAGTTCAACTAAATCTTCATTACTAACGTAACCGGTAAAAATTAAATTTTTCATTTTACTCATTGAGAATGTATATTGAGAAACAGATCCTGTAATTACTAACTCATAGTGGTTATTCAACTCATTATTCGCATGGCTGAAGGCTTCAATTAAACGGGGAATGTTTTTGCGAAAATCTGAACAGATCGGAAGAGCACACGTCTGAACTCCAGTCACATTCCTT
>CALNBV010000024.1 GCA_937874515.1 uncultured Paenibacillaceae bacterium
CCCTGAATGCATGCGTGAAAGGCATGTGAGTTAAGCCGCTTCTCCAACGGGCCACAAAAAGCTCACAAAAAATAGTATAATATAATAATTGATAGAAAGCAATAGTTTTTTTAGTATAAATAATATAAATAGCCACTACATAAAAACCAGGAAGCTTATCAGCTCCCTGGTTTTTTTAGTGTATATTCTTTATTGCGTATTGTTTCCTGTATATCACTTAACATGTCTGTTATAAAGGTTACTTCTTGTTTGTTCCCTTTTTCATCTGTTAAAAATAAGGTTTCCGGTGAAACCATAGCTCCGTAGACTAAACCATCTTGCTTTCCTAAATAGGAATATAAGGTCTTAGCATATGAACCATAATCAGATTCCGGTATGATTGCAATTTGCAGTATTGGATAATGATATCTTTTTTCAGAAAAGAGAAGGGCTTTGTACCCATCCCCGTTTTTTTCCACAACTTTTACTTCATAATTTTCACTCCAGGATTTGGGGATCTTCAAAGTAAAACCAAACTCATCATTTTCATATGTTCCTAAATTAGAGGCTTGTACCATGGCTACCGTCAATTGATACGAAAATAAAATTCCCAAAACAACAGCAGCGGTTAAAAGAGGTACAGTTCCCCTCCATCTAAGCATAAAAATTGAGCCCCCTTCATCCATTTCGTATTATTGGGCAATCAATTCATCGACTGGAGCCACAATCTCATGGCGCTCCACGAAAATTTGATGCCACACCATAAATACCAGTATGGTCCAAAGTTTACGGCTATAATCACCTTTTCCTTCTTTATGCATTTCTAACATGGCACGAACTGTATTTTTATTAATATAGGCATCCACTTGAGATGTTTCAATAGTTTCTTTAGCCCATTGATAAAACTCATCCTTCAACCAAACACGAATAGGAACAGGGAATCCAAGTTTCTTCCTCATTTTCACATCTGGAGGAAGGAAATCCTTCATTGCTTCCCGTAAAGCAAATTTGGTCGTTCCGTTGGCTATTTTATACTTAGTTGGAATAGTGGCAGCAAATTCGAATACTTTCGGGTCTACAAATGGCACCCTTAATTCTAAGGAGTTGGCCATGGACATTTTATCAGCCTTCATTAGGATGTCTCCCCGCAACCATGTGTGAATATCCACATATTGCATCTTCGTAACATCATCATATCCCTTAATTCGATCGTAAATCGGATGAGTAATATCCTGTGGTGTATCGAATCTGCCCATTGATAAAAGTTCTGAAGAAAGAATTTCCCTTTTTGCTTCTTCAGTAAAGATTTTAGCATTTCCAATAAAGCGTTCCTCTACAGGCATGCTGCCACGAATGAGGTAGTTCCTTCCTTTGACCCCTTCAGGAATCATAGAGCCTATTTGGCCAAAGAATTTACGCATCCATATGGGCATCATACTGAACACTCGAAGTGCCTGGGGTTCCCGATAAATATTATATCCGCCAAAAAACTCATCAGCGCCTTCACCAGAAAAGGCAACTTTCACATGCTGGCTTGCCAGATAAGAAACAAAATATAATCCTACAGCTGCCGGATCTGCCAATGGCTCATCCTGATGCCAGATTAATTTAGGCAAGCTATTTAAGTATGTCTTTGCATCTACCCGTATTTCATGATGGTCTGTTCCAAGATATTGTGCGGTACTTCTGGCCAAATCTAATTCGCTATACCCTTCTTTATCAAATCCTACAGAAAAGGTTTTCGTCGGTTCAAGTTCCTGTAGTAAAGCGACCAGGCTGCTAGAATCAATCCCTCCTGAAAGAAAAGCCCCACGGGGAACATCACTGATGCGATGTATTTTTACTGATTCTCTTAGGACTTCTCTAATTCCTTCCTCGAAATATGAAAAGGGTTTGCTATAATCCGGGTTGAATTCGACAAAGTAATAAGGTTGTATGGTTAACCGGTCGTTTTCAATCTTAAAACAATGGCCTGCAGGAATCTTATGCACATGTTTAAACATGGTTTCAGGCTCTGGTACATATTGAAAGGTTAAATAATGATATAATGATTGGCTATTCATGGTACGAGGAAGGTCTTCATCTTCTAGGAGACATTTAATTTCTGAACTAAATGCAAATTGGTTAGACGTCTCTGTCCAATAAATCGGCTTAATCCCAAAGGGATCCCGGGCACCAAAAAGAAGATTCTTACGACGGTCAAAAATTGTAAAACCAAACATCCCCCGCAAATGGCGTGGACAATCTTCTCCAACTTCTTCATACAAACGCAAAAGGACTTCCGTATCAGAAGTCGTGTGGAACACATGGCCTTTATCCTCTAACCATTTTTTCAATTCTAGATGGTTATATATTTCCCCATTAAATGTTAACCAAATGTCTTTAGCATCATTTGGAAAAGGTTGGGCGCCATGTTCTAAATCGATAATACTTAACCGGCGAAAACCCATCCCCACTTGATTATTAACATAACAACCTGCATCATCTGGCCCCCGGTGAGTCATCACCCGTGCCATTTTTTCTACGTTTTCTTCCTGAGCAAGTGCACCGTTTTTCTTAAATAAAGTTACAAATCCACACATTGAACAATTTCTCCTTTAAAGAAACTTTAACGATAGGTGATCGCTTGTCTCCCCATCTGCTCCCATGCTTCTTTGAACGAAGCAATATTAATTTTTTTATTTTGAACGGAATCGATTGGGTCATTCACATAAACAAAATTTTTGCTATAACCCGTTACTAATACAGAATGCTCTTTGAATGTCGTTGTTACTTCACCATCAGGGGAATCCCATGTGGTAAAAAATTCCGGCCCAAGTTTTTTGAATTCTACATTTACAATAACCCAAACAGGATATCCTTTATGTATTTGGTACAGGACATCTTCAAAATCAGCACCTGTCATATCAATGATTTTACCAGGCAGATATTTCTCTGCTAAATCCTTAACAGGCTCATGATAAACTCCAAATCCCGGTCTGTCAAATGAATACATATTCCCCACAAATCCTTCATTGGGATTCCCAAAAAAGATATACTTCCCATTTTCTTTAACAGGAATTGTATGGTCTTTACGCACCTTTTTCGCAAGAGTCATTTTATCTACATCCATTCCAGCATGGCGCAACATCATCGTTAAACTGGTAACCTCACAACCTCGGGGCAATTCAGGATTTTGAGGGACTATAGGTATATTCAGAACAGAATAGTTCTTTCTTTTTTCCCCTGACCAAACTAATTGATGATCCTTTTTCAAATAAACTTCGCTATTTTTATGCTCTTTGGCATATGCCACTCCATCAGTAAATGAAGTAAAGTCAACAACTTTATCATCTTCAGTAAACACAAGATACTCTTCATACATTCCCCATAATTTATTCCAGGTCACTTTTGGGATTTCAGCTGCTTTATTCATGACCTTTGAAACAGTAACTGTAGAAAAAGCTCCATTTTTGAAGATGAAAAGCATGACAATTGTCACAATACTAAGGAAGATAAATCTTTTCATTGCAACGAAACCTCAAATTCTATTTGTTTTTTTGTTACGTGGTATTTTCCCCAAAAGATGTTGAAAAATACAAGGATTGCACCCGATCTATAATTTCTTGTTGGTTATCCGGTACTTGAACAATAGAATAACCCATTAAATAGGGAGATCCTGGGGCACGCAAAATCACTTTGGCAGCAATTCCATCTTCTAGCCTATAAAAGAATATATTATAACTTTGATATTTTTTATTCATATGATTTAACAGAAAATGAACAGCAACCTGTATATAATCAGCCATATAGGATAACATTGAAAAATCCCTTAGTACAATATTGAACTCTGTAAAACCTGAGCGTGGATAACGAGATAAACTAAATTGCACACCCTCTTTTTCATCAATAACGAGACCTACGAAATGATGGGGGTAAACATGTTTTGTATAATCAATCGTATTCAATCCTACTATTTGCATATGGGGATGGAAAACGGATCCACCAGAGTGTACTCCATGGTTTTTGAAAAATACAACAGAACTATACTCCCCACTTTCTTCAATTTCCTGCCAGCATCGAACTCCGAATTGCAATAAACGATGTAAATGTTCTTTATTATAATTGGATAAATCATTATCACAGGTTTCGCTTTCAATAAGCACCATTTGATAGGCATGTTCAAGGGTTTGAAATTTATTCTCTACAAGCATGAAGGGATGTTCTTCACGAATCACTTTTCCTTCTTCGTATATGCTTTTACGGTCACAAAATGGGCAATAATCTCCAGCCCGGCTTACAGGTTTAATTCGCGCTATACTGGTGCGAAAAGACATATATATATCATCAAACAATCTCGTCGTGCCTCCCAACCCCATAACTTACATATAAAAATGATTATAGTACATAAAGAAAAAACAAGAAACCAGGATGCACCTGGTTTCTTGTTTTTTCTTCCATTTAATGTAGTTGGGATTGTAATTGAGATAAATTGGACTGTGCTGCTTGAAATTGGTCTCTTGCCTGGCGAATGGCTACAGGATTCTCCGTTAATTGGGCCTGTTCTAATGACCGTTGTGCCTTTTCAAGGGCATTTTGCGCCTGGCGGATGGCTTGTTCATTTGGATGAGAGTAAGCCTGATCAACGGCATTTTCTACTTTATCAACAGAACGTTGTGCCTGTGAAAGGGGACTTTGGGATTGTAAACTTGTTTTATTATCATCCATAATTATTCCCTCCGGACTTCTTTTTTTCTGATTTAGAATGTGCCAATTCCCCTCTTTTTAAACCCCCCAAAAAAACCGTTGAATAATCAACGGTTAGAAGCCAAATTTTAATTCAGGCATTAATGATTTCATATGTTGTTCGATTTTATTATAAAAGGTATCCTTTTCTCTCACATTTGCCAGAGGAGAAACATGGTACTGACCATTCACAAAGGTGGGAATAAATGCTGGATCTTTTAATTCAATTTTCTTCTGATCCCCTGTTACTGTTTTTTCTACAGTAATTCTCATTATGCCGCCAATGTCCTTATAATCCCAACGCTGGCCAGAAATAAAATTACCTAAAGAATAGGCAACAAATACTTTTTCTCCATTACTTCGAGTAATCCAGGTAGCTGGTTGAAGCACATGGGGATGATGGCCCATGATAATATCGGCCCCATTCTCTGCTAATTCTTTTACCAAATTCTTTTGTTCCACAGATGGTTGCCGTTGATACTCGTTACCAAAATGAAGGCTGACAACGACTACATCGGAAATTTTTCTTGCCTCCGTAATATCTTTTTTAATTTGGCTTCCGTCCCCAATTAAGTTCACAAGATAATCCTTTCCTTGTGGGACTGGGATGCCGTTGGTGCCATAGGTATAAGCTAGAAAAGAGAATTTAATTCCATTTTTTTCAATGGTACGAATAATGGCCCGGTCATCCTGGGAACGGAAAGCTCCTGTATAAAGCATGCCAAGGCGATCCCAATTATCTGTTCCTTTTAATACTCCTCGTGACCCTTTATCAAGGGTATGGTTATTGGCAATGGAAACAATGTCAACGCCACAATCTTTCAGGGTTTCTCCAATTTCAATGGGACTATTAAACGTTGGATAAGAAGAAAGGCCAATCTCCACTCCCCCAACCATAGATTCTTGATTAGCCATGGTAATATCGGATTTCCCGATTAACTCTTTCACATTGGCAAAGTAAGGATTAAAGTTGTACTTTTGATTCCCAACGTGAGCATTTTCATACACCCTGTCATGAAGGAGTACATCCCCAATCGCTGCAAGGGTTGCTGTTGTCGTTTTCGTTGTTTCCGTTTTCGATTGTGCACCAATGTTTGGTTGTTGTGATAAATTGCTCCAGTTTTTAAAACCAAAGTAACCTCCAACTACTGCCACAAGAAGTATTAAAGAAATGACAATTAATCGACTTTTTTTCATTGTTCGTTTCCTTTTCCTGTTTTGTCTAAAAGAGTCAGGATTTTTATCCATGATTGTCTATTTTCCCCTCTTTTCTATGTATTATTTTACTTTACATGAATTGTATCGAAAAAAGCCCTTCCTGATAAGTCATATTTACTAGATTTACGGAATAAAACTAAAAACTTTGACGAAAGAGAAAAGTTTTGATTTCGTGCTACTTCATATAAACAAGTCATATATTTTTTTATAAAGAAAAATAAAGGAAGAGGGTGATGATTTTGAATTACCATTTTCAAGAAAGTCTAATAGACGTTTTAAAAGAAATTAAATTAGAACTAAGAACGATTAATACTTCTTTACAGGCCATTTCCCTAAATAGCCGCCAAATGCCCCAGAATTTCGAAGAATTAATTAACAAATTGGAAAAAATATCCACATCCCTCCAAGAACAATCCTATCGAGAATAAAGAAATTTTTTTCGTGAAAAATAAGGGGAAATCATTCATCTTAGAAGAGGAGGAATAACACCCTTATGAATCAATTAGAGGATGGCATATATCATACTCTGGATGGCGGGAGCTTTGAAATAGTTCCTCAGGAAAACTTTGAATTTTCCTATTCCATTAGAAGAAAACATCCTGATGGAAACGAAGAATTACTAAATGTAAACGCAGACTTTAACTCTATTAAGTTCTATTGTTTCTTAATGAGTGAAAACTACAATAGAGGATATAAAGCAGGAAAAAGAGACCAACATTAAAGAAGACGCATTTTGAATCAAATCATTGCCTTTCCTCGCCGACAATGAAGTATGAACTGACGGGCAACTTCAATCCGGGCGCGCCTTCAAAACATCTGGGTAGACCAGGAAGTGAGACTGTTGAAGGCTTTATTCGCCCTCCTTTCAGTTTCCCTAGTATCGGCTCGCAAACGGCGAATTTATTGATTCAAAAGCGTCTATTAATAGGTCCTTACGGTCCAAAAAATTTTCATTTAACATAAAGAAAACTTGGATGGTACCTATGTACCTATGCTTATGAATTTTATAAATTATTAATGTTAAAGAAAAAGGGGGGGAGAACCATTTCCAAGATGATCGCACCTGTCCTCATTCTCATTTTTCTTATTTATTGCTTATTGGATAATGGTTTAGTTATTCAATCCACACCTTTTAGGCAGACAAATGATTTACAAAGTAAAAAAATTTTATTGATTCCACTGGACAGTAGGCCCGTCAACACATCATACGTTTCCATATTAGGGGGCATAGCCGGTATTGAGGTTATTTATCCCCGTTTAGGCCTTGACTTATATACTCAACCCTGTGATTTTCCTGTAATAGAAAATTTCCTTATGAAACATATCCCTTCTGTTGATGGGGTCATCATCGGAATTCCAGAATGGTTAAACGGCGGAATGATTGAAGCAAGAAATGCTCAATCCTACGTGAAAAACCAATATCGAATAGATCAACTAAAAGAAATATTATCCAGGTATCCTGATAAAAAAGTTTATCTTATCAATCTGATCCCTAGAGAAACCCCATCCTATACCTTAAATTCATTTAATTATCGCGATGAAATTATCTCCTTTGGAAAGATGGTTGATGAATTTTGCACCACTAAATTAAATAACAAGGATAAACTTTGGGCCAGGCTCAAACAAATGGAAAGACCAAGTACAACCCCTTATATCGATGAGTATATCAACCTTTTTGAAGAAAACTATAAGGTAACAAGGGAATTAATGACCTGGGTACAATTGGGCATTGCCGATGAATTGCTCATTGGAATGGATGACACAAGTGCCACCGGAATGACAAAAGTTACAGAAAGAAGAATTAAGGATTATATCCACCAAAAAAGCATTAAAAACGTGACCCTTATGGCAGGTGCTGATGAACTCAGCTCTTTAATTCTTGCCCGATATAAAAATGAATTAACGCAAAAAGGATCAAACTATTCCATCACTTACTCCTGTTCCTCAGACAAAAACAAAATTTTCCCTTATGATGGAAGAAGTGTTGCATTGGTAGTAAAAGAAAAAATTGATTATATACAACCCTTTCATAGCACCCATGATCTTCCATTGGAACTTTATATTCATTCCAGTGAAGAGCCAATTACCGATTTAGTCCAATGGACAACTACTCATAAAAATGAACTTAAAGGGGTCGCCAACCTGGCTTTTGCTTTTACCCCCATTACCTGGATGGAAGAGTTTTTTCAAAATGATTTAGACCAACAAATCGAAAGTTTTTCCGGATGGAATACAGCAGCCAACACCCTTGGTCTTTTAATCGCCCATATGGAAATGATTAAAGACATACCCACTTGGAACGATCGGCATGCAAAGTGGGTTTCCCTGCGATATATCGAAGATTATTATTACAACTTAAACAAAAGAAAAGAGTATAGCAGCACATTCTCCCCTTTTTGCACATTAAACCTTTTAGAAGAAGAGGAGCTTACAACAGAACTATGTCAGGAAAGCAATAATCTATTGCAGAATCTCTCCATTGTTACCAGGCAAGATGAAAAAAAATATTCTAGACCTTCTCCATACGATGTAACTCATATTGATTTGCCCTGGAACAGGATTTATGAAATTTCGTGTTCTTTTACGCCCAAAGGAAACTGATGTTGACGTCAGTTTCTTTTTGTTATGAAACAAGTATCTCCCTCCATAATGTAATATAAGGTTTTAAATGGAAAGGAGGCATGAATTGTAATGAATACCTTTCGAAAAACATACAAACCATTCATCGGTCCCTTCGATCCCTGTCCCCCAATGAAAGTCAAATCATACGAAACTCCTCCCCAGTTATATATGGGATTTCAACCATATAATTTACCCCAATTCCCTAACCTGCAAACGGCACTGAAACACGGAACTCTTTGGCCTGCTCTCTTTGCTCCTTATGAAAATCCTTATAGGAAAGGAGGCGCTTAGGTCATGAAAGAATCAACAGCCAAATACTATGAGCTTCTTCATGAAATTCAACAGGTTGATTTTGCCCTTGTTGAATTAAATTTGTATCTGAATACCCATCCTATGGACCAACAAGCCATTATGCAATTTAATGAACTGGTTCAACGCAGTCAAATGTTGAAGAAAAATTTCGAATCCATGTATGGAACCATGCGTAATTTCGGAGAAAGCTTCTCTCCAACCCCCTGGTCCTGGAGCAATACCCCCTGGCCCTGGCAAGTATAACTAGGCAATACTTCTTTACATTTAAAGGAGGAGAATGGGATGTGGTATTACGAAAAGAAGTTACAATATCCAGTTAGGGTAAGCAAATGTGATGTGCAAATGGCGAAATTCCTTACTGAACAATATGGGGGTGCAGATGGAGAACTTGCGGCTGCATTACGTTATTTAAACCAACGGTATACTGTGCCTGATAAAATCATTGGGGTATTAAATGATATTGGAACAGAAGAGTTGGCCCATTTGGAGATGATTGCCACTATGGTATACAAACTTACGAAGGATGCCACTCCTGATGATCTAAAAAAGGCAGGGTTAGGGGCACACTATGCAAACCATGATAAAGCCCTCTATTTTGAAAATGCCGGAGGGGTCCCCTTTACCGCTACGTACTTCACAGCAAAAGGAGACCCTATTGCCGATTTATATGAAGATATTGCGGCTGAAGAAAAAGCCCGGTCTACTTATCAATGGTTAATTAATATGACGGACGATACGGACTTAATTGATAGCCTTACTTTCCTGCGGGAACGGGAAATTATCCATTCCCAACGTTTTTTGGAATGCGTGGAAATACTGAAAGAGGAACGAGACCGAAAAAAGATTTTTTAATTCGAAAAAAGTCTGCCTATCCAATGAGATAAGCAGACTTCATTTTTTATTCTAAAGAGAACTTGGCTTTCTAATCCTTTAAGAAAGTGGAAATTTGTTTAGCAAAGCATTGGGTATCCAGGACGCCACCCATATGCCCATAGGGGCTATCAAATTCAAAGTAATCTGCAGGCCCCCCTCTTTTCTGCATGATTTCTACAGCTTCCTTGCTATACTCGGGGGGAAATAATAAATCGCTACTACAGGAAATCATCAACAGACGAGCACGGATCTGTAAAAGGGCTTCTTCTAGAGAATCGAAATTGTGTCCAATATTATGAACCATAGCAGCCCTGGCAGTATAAATATAGTGATTCGCATCATAGGGGAGCATCCTTTGGGATACTGCTTCTTCAAATTTGATTTGATAAGAAGGATCCCCTTGTTCCTTGTGTTTTCTTGGAAAAGTTTCTTCATACCATCCATATTGATAGGCAGCTAAATTCATGAGTTGAAGAGCAACGGATAACCCCTGTACAGGTTCTTCTTTCCCATAGTAATCTCCCCCATTCCAATTGGGGTCTAATTGTATGGCATCAATGCCTGCCTTTAAATAGGCCAGAGAGGTGAACACAGGAATACGAGCACCACATATCACACTAATGCACCGCTCTATAAAATCAGGATATAAGATAGCCCAGTTTAGTGCCTGCATTCCACCTGCAGAAGGACCAATAACAGCATACAATTTGTCGATACCCATGGATTCAACCAATTTCTTTTGAATACCAGCCATGTCTCCATAAGAAAAATTAGGAAATGTCATCCCATAAGGTTTTCCTGTTTTCGGATTGATTGTTGCTGGTCCTGTTGTATAAACCATTGGATTTTTCAGTTGAATATTACATAATGTATCAGAAGAAATTACAAAAAAACGATCCGTATCTATGGCTTTTCCAGGACCAATCAGGCTATCCCACCATCCTGGTTCAGGATCCTCAGGAGTATATCTTCCTGCAGCATGGCTTGTGGAACTGAAAAAGTGGCAAATGAGGATTACGTTATCTTTGTTCTGATTTAACTTCCCATAGGTTTCAAAGCCAATTTCCACAGGGATTGCTTGACCACATTCCATTTCAAACGAAGGCAGGAAAAAACGTTCTTTTTTGACCATATTCATAGGGTCTACCACCTGAAAATCCCTCCTTTCTATCAGGTTTTACGTTATACTTTATTTTACAAGGAACAGTAACAAGAATAGAACAGATTATAGAAAGGAGGATGTTCATGAATTCCTCTCATTTTCCTAATCGCATGAATGCCCGTGATTATTTAGCCATGTTTAACAATACAGCCTCCCCCGGCAATAGAGGCATGTCCCTAGAGGATGATGTAAATGAAAGCAATGCATTTTATGTTGCCCGGGAAATTGCATCCATCCATAAAAAGCCAACCCCTGTTCAAATTGTGAAAGTAGATTATCCTGCCCGTTCGGCAGCGGTGATTAAAGAAGCCTATTTTCGCCAGCCCTCAACAACGGATTACAATGGCGTCTTCGCAGGAAAATACATCGATTTTGAAGCGAAAGAAACAAAGAACAAAACATCCTTTCCCCTTGCCAATTTCCATCCCCATCAAATTGAGCATATCAAACTTGTGCTAAAACAAAAAGGGATTGCTTTTGCTCTTATACGTTTTACTTCCCTGAATGAAACGTATCTGTTAGATGGCGAGTATCTGATTCCCTATTGGGAAAAGTCAAAACAGGGAGAACGTAAATCAATCCCTTATGGTGACATCAAAAAATTGGGGCATCTTATTCCTGAAGGATATCAACCCAGATTAGATTATTTAAAAATTGTAAAAGATGTCTATATAAAACTGTAATTTCGAAAGGAGGGAATTTCTGATGGCCACCCTTTTATTGCGCCAGGGCCAGATCATCACCATGAATCCCCATAACGAAATTTTCAGAGGAGATTTATTTATAACGGATCATACCATTACACACATTGGGAAAGATTTATCCCATATGGAAGCAGACCTGGTAATTGATGCCCAGGGAAAAACCATCATCCCTGGATTTGTGCAAACCCATATCCACTTATGCCAGACCCTCTTTCGTGGCCAGGCCGATGATTTAGAACTATTGGATTGGTTAAAACATCGCATTTGGCCCCTGGAAGCAACCCATGATGAAGAATCCATTTATTATTCTGCCCTTCTTGGGATTGGAGAACTGATTCGCGGAGGCACCACGACGATTATGGATATGGAAACCGTTCGCCACACCAACTCCGCTTTCCTTGCCCTTGCCCAGAGTGGAATACGGGCTTTATCAGGAAAAGTAATGATGGACCAGGGGGAATCAGTTCCCCGCCTACTTTTGGAAAATACGACAGACTCTTTGCAGGAAAGTGTAGATTTATTAGAAAAATGGCATAACCACGAGGATGGACGTTTGCGCTATGCTTTTTGTCCCCGGTTTGTCATCTCTTGCACAGAAGAATTATTAATAGGGGTGCGTGATTTATCCCAAAAATATCAAACCATGGTCCACACTCATGCCTCAGAAAACCAGGGGGAAATTGCCCTGGTGGAAGCAGAGCGAGGGATGCGAAATATTGTCTACCTGGACCATATTGGCCTGGCTAATGAAAACCTAATTCTTGCCCACTGTATCTGGTTAGATGAAAAAGAAAAAGAAATTATCCGCCAACGAGGGGTAAAAGTAACTCACTGTCCTGGCTCTAATTTGAAGTTGGCTTCAGGAATCGCCCAAACTCCAGATTTGCTAGAGCGGGGAATCAACGTTAGTTTAGGGGCAGATGGAGCTCCCTGCAATAATAATTTGAATATGTTTAATGAGATGCGGTATGCAGCTTTACTGCAAAAACCCATCCTTGGCCCAACTGCCATGCCAGCTAAAGATGTGTTTAACATGGCAACCATAGGGGGAGCCAAAGCCCTTGGCCTGGAAAAGGAGATTGGCAGTATAGAAACTGGGAAAAAGGCGGATTTAGCTATTCTTAATTTGAATACCTTCCATACACGTCCAACTTTTGGTGTAGATCCCATTTCCCAAATTGTCTATTCTGCTACTTCAGAAAATGTAGAGACCGTCATTATTAACGGAAAAATCGTTATGGAAAATCGACGCATGTTGACCATTGACGAACAAACCGTTCTTCATGAAAGTGAAAAATCCATTGAGCGGTTATTACAAAGATTGCCTGAAATTAAATAAGGAGCGAGATTTAAGCGGTACTCTTATCCCCTACAGGAAGACTATTAAGAACATGATACGATGTTCTTAATAGTCTTCCTGTAGGGGATTTTTATATGTCAACGAAATCGTGCTATCCATAATAACCGATAAATTTACAATTTTTAAAATTTTTAGTGATTGTCCAAAAATTATATGTTATTATTTGTTAAGTGATTCAACCCCAAAAAGGTAGGTTTTCAGAACAGTAGCACAAAAAACGCAATATATAGTAGTTACCCAAAAGTTATTACCCATGTATATAGTGTACTCTAAGTCCGACTGACCTTTTTGGGGCTAATCATTAAGTAGATTCATTTCTATCATTACTTAATGAATGAATTATTATATGAAGGGGGAAAAAGAATTGAAAAATTTTTTCATGTTTTTTATGAGTGTAGTCGTGACTATTAGTGTATTCAGTTTTTCAGCAGGTACTGCTGATGCAGCTTCTCAGGCAAAAAAACTATCACTTCCAAGTGGATATGGAACACTAACCTCTAATGCATGGAGGTCTTATCTTACCACTAGTGGAAACACCTATCAATTTGATTATCAAACATCCGCTGTATACTCTGGCAACAAAAAGGTTGAATGGATTAAAACAAGCTGGGAAGCCTCTGCTTCATTAAGAAATAGTGCATCTATGTCCATTGGTATTTCAGCAGATGGTGTATCAGCCAGCACAAGCAGCACATGGCAAAATGTAAGCAAAAGCGCTTATTGGCAGAATTCCAATGGTGCTAAAGGTGCCTACTCGACTAGACGGAATGCAGTTATTAAACCTAGGGGAGATTACAAATCTGGTACAGTAGTGATTCAAAACGAAGCAAAGATTAAGATTAAAGGCGATGCTAGAACCTGGGCAATCAATGCTTCCGTCTAGTTTTATTTTAAAAATTATTATTAATGTTTCATAACACTTTTAAATAGCCAACTTTAGCTATATAAAGGTAAAAATATCACTGTTGGTTATTACCCCAACAAAGAGAATTATGAACAATAGTAAGGAAAGCGTGGAGTCTGGACGACTTTGTGAAATGGGCAGAGAGGACTACCCTTCTGAATCATTTGATATAGAACCAGACTCCCTCTTTTTATGGAGGCAATCACATGAAGAAAATTT
>CALNBV010000025.1 GCA_937874515.1 uncultured Paenibacillaceae bacterium
TATCACCTTTATCCCCTTGGGTCAGGACAGCTCGCAAGAGCTGGGGTATGAGGTGCCAAATGTATTCCTTATCATCTCTATCCCCTTAGGTCAGTTACAGCTCGTAAGAGCTGCTCTTGGCACTAAAAAAGTTTTCTTTATTTATAAAAAACCGGAGGACCGTCAACATTTTTTAACCACAGATGTTCAGGGCCTTTTATCCCATCTTTCACCCATATATTACCCCGTGTTCCCCAGTCCGTTGTCCTGAGACAGGTAATATAGGATCCAACAACCTGTGGTTTTCCATCAAGTTCATCTTTCTTGGGAAAAGTAATCTGTTTTTGTTCACCTGAATCGATGTTGATGAGGAATAAAGAGGGAAACACAAGTGGAACCGGTCCTTCTTTCCAATCTTTGATTTCTTTTGCACGGGCAACGATTAATTGATCTGGAGAGAACCAATCCAACCCAAGGTCTACATATCCTTTGGGGGTAAATTCTCTTCCTTTCTTTGTAGAAGGAATGTCCAATAGGGTGGTTCTTTTGTTTTCGATAACATATCGTCCCTCTCCATTAATGAATGCCAGTTGATTTTTGGCAGGTGACCATTTTATCCATTCTTTATTTTCGAGCATAGATCCAACAACCTGAAATTGGGTTCCTTTTTTCGATAGGATGCAAAGTGTGTTGCTATCTGCGGACATGCTAGCAGTGGGGGTCGCTAAAAAGCTCACCCATTTCCCGTCAGAACTCCACTGAAAATAATTTGCATCAATGGCAAATAGGCCGCTTTCACTTGTTTGAATGGTGTAAAAAGGTTTTATTTTGTTTTTATCTAGATTAGCATCCACCGGGATTTTGAAAAGCTGAACGGGTTCCCATCCAGTAGGAAGCATATTAGATTGTGTTGAAGCGATAAATTCCTTTCCGTTGGGAAACCATGCGAAATCACTAACACCGAGGGAAACATTCTCGAACCCTTGTGGGCGTCCATTCTTTGTTTTTGTTATGTTTAGTAACCCATCCATAGTGTAAGCAAGTTGATTTGATAAGGGTGACCATTCAAAATGATACGTTTGATGTCCTGGATAGGGCTGGTAGCTTTCTTTTTGCTTTGTATCATAAATATATAAATAAGGCGTTTCCCCATTTTCCTTACCATCTAAATAGGCAATAAACCGTCCATCTTTTGACCACTTTGGTGAATGAAGATTCCGGCCTTTTATGAGCAGTATTTCTTTTTCCCCGTCTTTCATCCATAAATTATGGTCTCGAATAAAAGCTGCTTTAAGTGGCATTTCAGCAGACACATTCGTTGTAAATATAAGACTGACAAAAAGTAGTAATAAGATCCGAATTCCCATGAACAATCCCTCCTTCACATAGGTTGTCCCTATTAATGAACAAAGGATAAATCCAGTTATTTACAAATTAATGAGTGTTTGTTATACTAAATGTACGAACATAAGTTCTTATTAGGAGGGCGCTAACATGTTTGAAGAGATGCTAAGTTATGAGGAATTTCAGGATCGTTTTAGTACGGAGAAAGAATGTATGGATTACTTGTATCAGGCAAAATGGCCACTGGGGTTTGTTTGCCCTGAATGTGCCCATTCCCATGCTTATGTGATCACTACCCGCAACCATCCTCTCTATGAGTGCGCCTATTGTCATCACCAAACTTCTCTCACAGTCGATACGATTCTAGAGGGAACCCGTACGGATTTGCGCAAATGGTTCATCGCATTTTACCTTGTTTCCACACCTAAAAGCATCAGCGCCCTTAAACTGATGGATATTATTGATGTTACCTGTGAACTACCACGAACCTAAAGGTATCGTGGCTTCTGAAAAAGAAGCGACATGGTTTTAGCTTCGTCCCTTTAAGGGTGAGTTCACCAGACTAAAGCTAGGAGAAATCCTAACTACGATAGATCGGTCATGACACCATCGGTTGACGCACCAGACCGCTGCTCTGTCGCTTGCCTTTAAGTAGAGATGAGGAAAGTCTCGGTGATGCAAGCGCCAAAAGCCGATTTATCTTTGTCGAGGTGAGGTCGGATTCCTTGTATAGTCACAGTACAAGGATACGCACAACCTGCCTTAGGGTAGAGATTTTATCTGAAAGGATGCTTTATATGGTTTATGTTTTAAACCTAGATGGAAAACCACTGATGCCTTGTTCGTCTGTGATCGCCAGACTGCTTCTTAAACAAGGAAAAGCCAAAGTAAAAAGAAGAACTCCGTTTACGATTAAATTATTATACAAGACAGAAACGGAATACGTTCAACCTTTAACTCATGGTTTGGATAGTGGGAGTTCAAAAGTGGGTTCTGCTGTCTCCGATAAAGGGAATGTTTTGTATATGTCTCAAATTGAAATTCGTAACGATATTGCAGAAAAGATGAAACAACGTTCCAAATATAGAAGAAATCGTAGAAATCGCAAAACTCGTTATCGAAAAGCCAGATGGTTGAATCGGAAGAATTCCATTAAAAAAGACCGATTTTCACCTACGATGACAAGTAAAATTAACGCTCATATGAAAGAAATGAAGTTTGTCCAAAGCCTACTTCCAATCTCGAAAACTATCATTGAAACGGCAACCTTTGACCCTCATGCTTTAAAAAACCCTGCGGTGCTAACCAACAAATGGCTCTATCAGAAAGGCATTAATTATGGGTATGCGAACACAAAAGCCTATGTGTTAACGAGGGACGGCTATCGTTGCCAACTTTGCAAAGGAAATTCTAAAGACAAAGGATTAGAAGTTCATCACATTATTTTCCGTAGTGAAAATGGCTCTGATGAAGAAGATAATTTAATGACTCTATGTAAAACGTGTCATGACGCTCTCCATCGTGGAGAAGTGACACTCAAAAAGAAAGGCAAGAAAAAAGGGCAACTCCATCACGCTACACAAATGAATAGTATTCGCATTCAATTGTTAAAGCGAACAGATTCTCAAGAAACCTTTGGTTTTATTACGAAAGAGCATCGTCAGTTGATGGGATTACCCAAAGAACACTTCTTTGATGCCGTTGCGATTGCAACCGAAGGAAAAGAACCTGCCTTCCAAACAAAACAAGTGTTATTAAAAAAATGTGTTTCAGACGGGGATTATCAGCAGACGAAGGGTGTTCGTAGTGAACAATCGATTCCAACGGGAAAACTTTTTGGATTTCGTAAATTTGACAAAGTGCAATACAAAGGAAAAGAGTATTTCATTAAAGGTCGTATGAGTACAGGCTATGGTATTTTGATGGACATAGAAGGGAACAAAATGGAAATTAAACCGATTCCTAAGTTTGACAAGATGAAGAGAGTGAGTGCCAGAAAGACATGGATTACTATACAAAAAACCATTCCAAGTTTTTACTCATGTGCCACTTGATATTTGTTTGTAAATACCGAAAAGGGTTCGCATTTGGAAACAACATGAAAAATATCTTGCTAAACATTTTTGGAAAGAACGAACGTTTTGGAGTGACGGATACTTTGCTTGTTCCATTGGAAACGTCAGTAGAGAAACGATTCAAAAATACATTCAAGAACAAGGCTAAAAGCAAGCTTACATCCCCTACCCTAAAGGGATAGGGGTTTTACGCCCCATTTTATAAATTCTTTAATCTGTTGGTTAACTTCTTTATGGTTCTTTGTGGGAATCT